>JANXAA010000407.1 GCA_025061865.1 Acidobacteriota bacterium
TAGGATGGATCGTCTTGCTTACATGGGGCATGATGGCTGGGGTCGTAGAAGCTCAGGAGTCCGTACCCTCAGCGTCCGCGTCTCGCTCACTGGAAGAACTCCGTAAGGAACTCCAGGCAAAGGAAGAACAGCTGCGAGCGTTGGACCAAACGTACCAAGCGCTCCTGCAAAAGGCTCGCGCGACTCAGGACCCGGCCGAGCGCCGGCGCATCATGGACGAGGCTTTACGCGTGAGCTATAAAATCCAAAGACTTTATCCCGAATACGAAAAACTATTGAAAGAAGTTCGACAAAAATCTCAGCCTGTTGAGATGCCGGACCCTGAGGCAGAGAGACTCCTGGCTCAAATTCGAGACCTCGAAGCGACCATTCACCGAATGGTCGAGGATATCAACGAGCGTATCCGGAAGGCCGAAAAGGAGACAGACCCCGTCCTCCAGGAGCGGGCCAAAAAGCAAATCCAAAGGATGACCGATGAACTCAACGAATTGAAAAAGCGTCATCAGGAGCTTGCTGAGCAATACAAGCGTCTCGTCGAGAAGGCCACTGAAGCCACTAAGGAGGCGGCGAAGGGAGCGAGCCAAGAGCCGAAGCCTAAGCCGCCTCGGTAAATGGGAAGGGTTTAGGGTCTGAGGTCGGGATAAAAGGACCTAGTCTCGGCTCCTAACCCCTAATACGCCCCATCCAAACCGTTACCGTTGCAGAGTTGGACTTCGAATCCAGGTACTTAGGGAGACAGGCGAGTTTAGAGGCAAGGGCCTTATCGTTCCCGATAATGCCATTCCTCTCCTAACGCGAAGCCTTAACCGTCAGGGAAGCGCCCGGCGAGATCTCAAAGGCCTTTCTTCCTGGTGATAGGACGGAGCCCGGAAGGGGTGTCTTCCGTTGGCCAAGCGTCAGGCCGGACCTCAGAATATCAGAATATAGGGACGTAACGGTTGGAGGCGGCTATCAGTGCCGTCGTGACGATGCAGGTGACGGCTCTGCGGGACGAACTGCTGGACAAGCTGGTCACGAAGGAGGTCTTTCTGGCCCCCATGCAGGCCTTGCGGACGGAATTCCAAAGCCAGATGCAGGCTTTGCGAGCCGAATTCGAGATTCGCTGGCAGACCTTGGCCCAGGCCCTGCGGAGGGAGTTCCAGGAGCAAATTCAGGGTCTGCGGACAGAGTTCCAGGGGCAAATCCAGGGTCTGCGGACGGAATTTCAGGAACAAATCCAAGGCTTGCGGACGGAGTTCCGAGAACGCATTCAAGCCCTCCAGGTCGATATGGTGGCTCGGTATGATAGGTTGGAAGACCGCCTGGCTAACCTGGAAGACCGCTCGGCTCACTTAGAAAATCGCCTGTCTCACCTGGAGAATCGCTATGCCCTCCCGGAGGGTCGGTACGACCGTCTCAACCTGAAGATGAACTTCGTGATTGTCCTTCTCCTTATCCTGATGACGGTCATGAACCCGGCGTTTGCCGACCTTCTGAAGTCCTTGTTCTGAGGACCGTAGGGCGCGCGGGACCCGTCCTGCGCCGACCCTATCACGCCGCCGAGGGAAGGGCCAGGAGGGACCGAAGACCCCTGCGGGTGAAGACCCGGACCAGGTGCTGGCGATACGCCGGACTGGCGAGTAGACTCGTCTTCAAGGGACGGGCAAGCCGACCGACGGCCTCGACGACCCGCTCGACCCAGACCTCGGGGGGCTCCTCCAACCATTCGCTCGGGACATCGAAGTACCGGGGCATGGGATTCACGGCCGTCAGACCGACCCGGACGTCTAGAACGCGAGGTCCCGACGTCCGGACCAGGACGGCGACGCCGACGAGGGGATAGTCGACGGCTTGCCGGATGCGGTACTTGAAGTAGCGGCCCTGGTATCCGGCCATCCAGCGGGGAATACGAATTTCGGTGAGAATCTCGTCGGGCCGCAGGACACAGTGCCGCTGGCCGTCGTTCAGGAAGAATTCCCGGACCGGGACGAGCCGCTCGTCCGTCGAGGCGACGAGCCGGAGCTGAGCCTCGAAGGCCATGAGGGCGGCCGCCGTATCGCCCGAATAAGCGGCCCAACACTGTTGTCCGCCCGGGGCCACGTGGCACACGGTCCCGTCCTTCTTCAAGCAAAACCCGATGCCTTTCCGCCAGAAGTAGGACTGGTTGTACCAGTGAC
>JANXAA010000408.1 GCA_025061865.1 Acidobacteriota bacterium
GATCTTGGCCAGGTCTTGCCGGGTATCGCCCTGGGCGGGGGCTGTACCGACCAAAAGCGGGACGACCAGCAGAAAACGCAAGACCCCTGTAGCCCGACGTCGGACGTCGATGCGTCGCATAGACACCTCCTCACCTCCCAGGGCCCTACCGACCCATGTGCGACACCCCTATTCTGGGCGGAACGAAGCCCTCGGTGCAACCGATGGGTGATCCCCCCTTGCCCGGCTCCAGGTCCTTTACCCGGGAAGACTTGACGTCCCCCGTTGATTACCCTTTAACCAAGCCCCAGGTAAAGGATAGGACCATGAGATTTACCCTCATGGCTAGATACATGCTCATATTTCTCGGGGGACTTGCGGGGCTTGTGACCAAGGTTGTGGTTAGGGGCAAGCAATCCCTGGGACAGAATGCGGCCCTTAGGGACTGACCCGCAGAACGACCTTGCCGAAGTGTTGGCGGCTCTCGACGTAAGCATGGGCCTGGGCGGCCTCGTCGAGAGGGAAAACCCGGTCGACGACGGGTCGTAACACACCCCGCTCGATGAGGGGCCACAGAGCCAGGAGCTCCCCGCGCGTGCCCATATAAGACCCGTAAATCTTCCATTGCTTGGCGAAGAGGACTCGGAGATTCAGTCGGGCCTCGGAGCCCGTCGTGGCCCCGCAAGTCACCAGACGGCCGCCCCAGCCGAGGCACTGCAAGACCCCATCCCAAACGGCCTCGCCGACATGCTCGAAAGCGACGTCCACGCCGGCCCGGCGCGTCAATTCTAAGACCCGTTGAGGCCAGGTCGGGTCAGTGTGGTCGACGACGTGGTCGGCGCCCAGGGCCTGAAGCCGCTGGCGCTTGGCTTCCGTCCCGGCCGTGGCGATGACCGTCGCCCCGATCATCCGGGCGATCTGAACGGCGGCAATGCCGACCCCACTCCCGGCGGCCATCACGAGGACGGTCTCGGCGGGCTGGAGACGGGCCAGCGTCACGAGCATATGCCACGCCGTCAGGAAGACTAAGGGCATCGAAGCCGCCTCTTCCCAGGTCAGGGCCGCTGGCTTGGGGAGCGCATTGATCGCCGGGACGACGATGAAGTCGGCGTAGCCCCCGTCTCGCCGGTGACCCAGGACCTTGTATTCCCGGCACCGGTTGTCCTCGCCCTGGAGGCAGAATCGGCAAACGCCGCAACTGACAGCCGGGTGAAGGACGACCTCATCGCCGGGCTTCACATGGCGGACCTGGTCGCCGACGGCGTCGACGACGCCGGCGACGTCGGCGCCCGGGACGATGGGGAGCGGGAGCCGCACGCCCGGGATACCTCGGCGGGTCCAGAGGTCCAGGTGATTCAGGGCGACGGCCTGGACACGAACACGTATGTCGGTCGGCCCGACGTCCGGTATGGGTCGTTCTTCCATGCGGAGGACTTCCGGGCCTCCGTGTTCTTGCACGACGACGGCACGCATGGGACTCCTCCGAAATACAGAGTACTGCGTGTAGGGGGTCGGGGACCTAGGCGGGCTTTGCTTGAACGGCCAACCCCTGATCCCCGACCCCTGAGGCCCCGACCCCGACGCCCAGTCCCAAGACCCAACACCGAAGGTCAAAGTCCGTGGTCCTTTGGGCTAGGGCCTGGTACCTTCGATCCGTCGGCAGGTCTGCCACTTGGTCCGGACCCAGACGGGCCAGCGGCCATACCGACGGTACCATTCCTCCAGGAACCGGCGGGTGCGGGCCTCGGAGGGGTACCCCCATCCGAAGTCACCATACCGGTCCCGGAGCCAACTGACGGCCTCGTCCCGGAGGACTTTGGCGACGACCGAGGCGGCCGCCACGGCTGGGTGCTGCTCAGCGGATGGCCACATCTGGAGCCGGCCTACCCAGTCTGGGAGTCGTCGGTGGATCGACCGGGCGAGAGTCGGGATCGCCGTCGGGGTCGTCAGGGCGTCGACTAAGACGGTCACCGGTCGGTACCGGTCGATCCAAGCGACGAGAGTGTCGACCGTCAGGACCGTCAGGGACGTCCGGTCCATGGCTGAGGGTAAGAAGAAGAAGGCGTCCCAGAATTGAGCCCGTTCGATGATCAAGTTTATCAGGGACGTCCGCCGGGTCCGCGTCAGAAGCTTCGAGTCTCGGACGCCGGCCGCCTGCAGACGGGCCACGTCGTTC
>JANXAA010000409.1 GCA_025061865.1 Acidobacteriota bacterium
TCATCGAGGAGGCCATCTTTGTGGCCGCTGAGTATTACGTCGCCGTCCTCGTCGACCGGAGCCTGCAGAAGCCCATCGTGATGGCCAGTCCGGCCGGCGGGATGGACATCGAGGAGGTCGCCGCTCAGCGGCCGGAAGCCATCTTTCGGGAGGTCCTATGGGACCTCGACCGGATCTATCCGTACCAGGCGCGGCGCCTTGGGCTTCGGATGGGTCTGCAGGGGCCCCTCTTGGCCGAGTTCGGCCGTATCGTCCAGGGCCTCGTCGAGGCCTTCTGGCGGTGCGACGCCACGCTCGTCGAGATCAACCCCCTGGTTCGTTGGGCCGACGATCGATTAGTCCTGCTGGACGCCAAGGTCGTCTTAGACGACAACGCCCTGTACCGACATCCCGACCTGGCGGCCTTACGGGACGTCGAAGAGGAGGACCCCTTGGAAGTCGAGGCGACCCAAGCCCGGTTGAGTTACATCCGCCTGGATGGGGACATCGGCTGTATGGTCAACGGGGCCGGCCTGGCGATGGCGACGATGGACATCATTCAGGGAGCCGGTGGTCGGCCGGCGAACTTTCTGGACGTCGGCGGGGGCGCCAGCCCGGAGCAGGTCGCCCAGGCCTTTCGGATTCTGATGGCGGACCCTCGAGTCAGGGCGGTCCTGATCAATATCTTCGGGGGGATCCTACGGTGTGACCGCTTAGCGATGGGGATCGTGACGGCGGCTCGAGAGGTCGGCGTCCGGGTCCCGATGGTCATCCGCCTGGAAGGGACGAACGTCGAGGAGGGCCGGCGGATTCTGGCCGAGTCGGGCCTGAATTTTACGGTCGCTTACGACATGGAGGAGGCGGCCCGGAAAGTCGTCGAGCTGGCGCGGGGTGCATCAGTGTTTCAGGGTGTGGGGTCAGGGGTCTGGGAAAAGCCGGATCCCTGACCCCCAAACCCTAACACCTAACACCTAAAATGCAAATTAACAGGTCACTCAGACCCATTTACCCCGTCACTCGCTATTCCGCTGCGGGGGTCTATGACCCGAGGTCAAGGGGGCCATCATGAGTATCTTGGTCGACGAAACGACGAGGGTCGTCGTCCAGGGGATCACGGGCAAGGAAGGCCGATTCCACACGGAGCAGTGTATTCGGTATGGAACGAAGGTCGTCGCCGGAGTGACACCCGGCAAGGGCGGCCAGGTCTTGCGGGACCTACCGAGCCCGAACGGCGTGCCCGTTTTTGACACTGTCGAGGAGGCTGTCCGGAAAGAAGGAGCGAACGCCTCGCTGATTTTTGTCCCAGCCCCCTACGCGGCGGACGCTGTCTTAGAAGCGGCCGACGCCGGGGTCTCCCCTATCGTTTGCATCACGGAAGGGATCCCGCCCCTGGACATGCTGAAGGTCGTCGACTTCGTGCGTCGACGAGGTGCTCGCCTGATCGGACCCAACTGTCCGGGCGTCATCTCGCCCGGCAGGGCGAAGCTGGGGATCATGCCGGGTCACATCCATCGGTCTGGCTTTGTCGGCGTCGTGTCCCGGAGCGGAACGCTGACCTACGAGGCCGTTTTCCAGATCACCCAGCGGGGATTGGGGCAGAGCACGTGCGTCGGTATCGGCGGGGATCCCGTCCTCGGGTCATCCTTCGTCGACATCCTACGACTTTTTCGAGACGACCCCGAGACGCGAATGGTCGTCCTGATCGGGGAGATCGGGGGCACGGCGGAGGAAGAGGCAGCTACTTACATCCGAGAGAACGGTTTTCCCAAGCCGGTCGTGGCCTTCGTCGCCGGGCGGACGGCACCGCCGGGTCGTCGGATGGGCCACGCCGGGGCCATCATCATGGGCGGTCGAGGTACGGCCGCCACGAAGGTCCAAGCCCTTCAAGAAGCGGGCGTGACGGTCGTCGACAACCCGGCCCGTATCGGAGAAGCCGTAGCGGCCATCGCCCGCGCGTACGGATGGCTGGCCCCTTAGGGTTGTAGGTGTCAAGTCCCAGGTACCAGGGAAGAGCGAGTCGAGAATGGCGCACCGGGTAGAAGCCTATTTCCGGCTCGCCATCGCCAATTAGGGTCGAAACCGCAGGGCGGCGATGAACCGCAAGCTGAACGTCTTCGGTCGGATTTCCTCTCCTAACGGTCCCTGCGGGGTGCCCGTCT
>JANXAA010000040.1 GCA_025061865.1 Acidobacteriota bacterium
CTTCCTGGAAGTCGCCGGTCTAGCTGTCGAGGTCCGGTCTGGCCTGGACCTGGACGTCCCCGAGCCCGAAGAATCTGGGACGACCTTCTTGGAAAACGCTCGCCGAAAGGCCTTATACTACGCTCCCCTGCTCGGATGTCCGACCCTAGCCGACGACTCTGGCCTCGTCGTAGAGGCCCTGCACGGCTTCCCAGGCGTCCATAGTGCTCGGTGGGGCCGCGGTACGATGACCCAGACCGAAAAGAACGATTGGATCCTCGACCGACTCCGAGGCCTTCCCCCGGGTCAACGCCGGGCCTGGTTCGTTTGCGCCCTGGCCTTTGCCGAGGCCGACCGCATCCTGTGGGAGACCGAGGTCCGCGTCGAGGGTCAAATCGCCGAAGCGCCCCGCGGCGAAGGCGGATTTGGCTACGACCCCATCTTCCTGTATCCGCCCCTCGGAAAGACCTTTGCTGAGCTGACCGTCGAGGAGAAAAATGCTGTCAGCCACCGGGGCCGCGCCCTGCGGGCCTGGTTGGAATTTTTGTTGGAACGGGGCCCAAGTGCTGGGCCTTAGGCGTCGGATGAGGAAAAGGAAAAGAAGCCGGGAAGAAGCAGTGAGAAGCCTGGACCGTCACGAATCCCTCCCCAGCAGTGATTTCCTCAGAAGTGTCCACCCTCGGCCGGCCGGGCTCATAGGCTTCCAGGGCGAGCAAGCCCACCCACGACCCCGCCGGGTCACGATTAGCAGTATCCTGGATGCCTGACCCTTCTCAACCCCGCCAGCGTATCCTGTCGAGGGTCACGAGGGGAATTATCTCTGGAATCTCTTCCAACTGTCACGGCTAATGAATGTATGACACTAAGCATACATCCCGAAAGTCTTTCCGGACGAAGGCTTTTCCATCAAGGCGAAGCAAAGAGAGGCAGCTCCTGTCATCTGCCCTGCTGGCCCCCCATTTGACTCCCGAACTGCCGAATTCCCGAGTCCCACATCTACGACTCTAAGCCCATCAGGCGTCGGAAGAAGCCCCGCCGCTTTTGTTTCTGGAGCAGGAGCTTTTCCAACTCGCCCCGGTCAAAATAAATGCCCTCACAGAACATACAACGGTCTACCTCGATACCTTCCAGGACGACGGCCTCCATGTCGTGACCGCACTTGGGACACTTCATCCAGTGAAGCTGACGAAGCCGCTCGAGCTCTTCTTGCTTGGCCTTCTGAAGCTCCTCTTGGAGCCGCTTCTGACGCTGTTGTCGGATCTTCTCCAAGAATTCCCGCTCGTGGCGGACAAACCATTCGTCTTCCCGCTCCTTGGCAATGTCCTTCGGCATCAGTCACCTCCTGGTCGGGCCTTCCTGCGCATTCTACCTGACGATCACGGCCTCGACAAATCCCCCTTCAGGGTCAGGCTTGATCTTTCTCGAATGAGTAGGTCGGGACGGGATCCCATCGACCCTGCCTCTGACGAGTAGAGTCGGGACTCTGGAGAAAACCACTCTGACGAGCGGGACAGGGAGATCTTCCAGGACCCCTCGAATCGGCCGACGGACCCATTTACCGAACGGCCCAACTCTCTGGCTTTTCCCGTCGGGTTATGCGACAATAGGAAGAGCCGGGAGGCCGGTCCCAGAGAGCCGGTGCCGACGCTGCTTCTTCTCCGGCGGGAGGGTGCCTCTAATGTCGAGCCTCGAGTACGTCCAATCTTACGTCCGCCAGGCCGCCCAACGGCTGAACATCCCGGATCGCATCGTCCGCCTGCTGGTCAATCCAGACCGGACCGTCAAGGTCGAGGTCGCCTTCGAACGGGACAACGGCGAGGTCGAGACGCTGACGGGCTATCGGGTCCAACACAACAATGCTCGGGGTCCTTTTAAGGGGGGCCTGCGATATCACCCGACGGTCGACGAGAATGAGGTCGTCGCCTTGGCGGCCCTGATGACCTGGAAGACGGCCATCGTAAATGTCCCCTTCGGCGGCGGTAAGGGCGGCATCGCCTTCGACCCGGACCAGTATTCGCCCGCCGAGGTCGAGCGAGCGACCCGGAAGTTCATCAGTCGCATTCGGGAGTTCATCGGTCCTTACACGGACATCCCGGCGCCGGACGTAAACACAAACCCCCAGGTCATGGCCTGGGTCATGGACGAATACAGCAAGTACTATGGCTTTCAGCCGGCTGTCGTGACGGGTAAGCCCGTCGAGCTCCATGGCTCTGAGGGACGGCTCGACGCCACGGGCCGGGGCCTCCTATATGTGCTCCGAGCCTACCTGGAGAAGGTCGGGGGCGACCTGACCGGCCAGCGGGTCGCTATCCAGGGCTTCGGCAACGTGGGGAGCTTTACAGCCCTGCGCTTCTACGAGGCGGGGGCCCGGGTCGTCGCTGTCAGCGACGTCAGCGGGGGTCTCTACCGGGCCGACGGTTTGCCCGTCCCCCGACTTATCGACTGGGTCCAAAAACACCGTCTTTTAAAGGGATGCCCCGAGGGAGACCCCATTACCAATGAACGGCTCCTGACCCTGGAGTGTGACATCCTGGTCCCGGCCGCCTTGGGAAACGTCCTAACGAAGGACAACGCCGCCGACGTCCGGGCTCGCATCGTCCTGGAGGGAGCCAATGCCCCGACGACGGCCGAGGCCGACGTCATCTTGCAACGCCGGGGCGTGACCGTCATCCCAGACATCCTGGCCAACGCCGGGGGCGTGACCGTGTCCTACTTCGAGTGGACGCAAAACCTTCAGCAGTTCCGATGGCCGACGGCCCGAGTCCATGCTGAGTTGGAATCGGTCATGCGGCAAGCTTTGCAGGACGTCTGGACGATGGCCGAACGGCTGAAGTGTGACCTCCGGATGGCCGCTTATGCCCTAGCCGTCGGCCGAGTCGCCCGGGCGACGGCCCTCCGAGGATTGCAGTGAAGGAGGACCTTGGTCCCAGGTGCTAGGTCCCGAGAACCCGGGGCCCCTTTATACTTTGTCTCAAGACGAGGCATTCGGGTTGCCTCGCGGCCCGTCTGAGGGCTGCCGTCTTTTTCCCGGGACTTAGCACCTGACACCTCTTCCCCATCGAGGCGTCTATGAATCCCAAGCCGTCGATCTCGGATCAAATCGAGAGTTTGTGGGCCCACGGCGAGGTCTGGACCTACGAAGCGGGCGCTGTCCTGATGACTGTGGGGGAAGCTTCGGACCGGGTCTTCCTCCTGATCGAGGGCCAGGTCGAGGTCTGGCTGGAAGGCGACAGGGAGCCCATCGCCGTCCGAGAGGCTCCGACCGCCCTGGGCGAGGTCGGATGGGTCCTGCAAGCGCCCCGGTCGGCGACGATCCGGGCTCGGACGCCGGTCAAGGCTCTCCACCTAGACGGCACCTGGCTCCGGCAAGCCTACCTCCAGGGCGACCCGACAGTCCTGCGGTTCGTGTGGTATCTCATGGAGAATATGGCCGAACGCCTCCACGAGATGAATCAGAAAGTCCGAGAACTCCATGCAAGTCCATCGAACCGCCAGCCTCGGGACATCGAACGCCTCCGGGCCGCCCTCCAGGAAGTCGTGGTCTGAGAATGGCGTAAGGTCGAGATGACGGGACGAAACGGCTCAGGACTCATGGGGGGGTAGTTTCTACCGGCTCATAACTTATTGAGTCATGGCTCAGGGTCCGCCGCTATCAGCCCAATAGGCATACGACTTAGGAGCCATGGACTATCACGAATTTGGTCCGATAGGCTATTTTCAGTATACTACAAGGGTCTCTCCCGAAGAGTCCTTGCACCTCCCGGGACCTCGGGGTCGAACCGCTGATCGGTCTATCGAGAGATTATAGGATTATGGCCGGAAGCGCCTTCGTCGCAAACACTTGACGGAAGTTCTAAGCAAGCTTAGTATACTACCCTCTTCGTCAGCAGGGGTATAGAGCACGCGTTGTCGGGTAATAGATTAATAGATTAGGTAATAGATTAATAGATTAGTCGTGACTGGTAAGGTTCCTCCCTACGCGGCTTTCCCTTATGTCGTTGACGGGAGACCTGGGATCGGATGGGACATTATCCAGGCACTGGGTCAGGGGGAGGTCCGGTTCGTCTGCAGACGCCCCCGTCGGGTTCCCTCGTTCCCGTAGCGAGAGAGGGGCTAAGGATTGTCGGTCATAAGGCGGTTGTCATGAATCTGTAAGAGTTGTCGGGTCGGTCATGACGGTGTCTTCCCAGGGGCCTTCTCCATCATTTGGGAGGCACGGTTTTCAGGAGAGGAATGGAGTAAGGAAAGGGCGGATTTAGAAATAAAGGGGTGGCCTGAGGCTTCACGCCCATTGGCCCAAGAGATTGCTCGTTACGTCGTTACGCCGTCACGGCAGGGGGCGTGCCCGTGCCTTCCAGGAGGATAGGGATGAGCCGTATTCAGGCGCTTTTATTCGCAGGCTTTACGGTACTCCTCGTCGTCGTGGCTGTCTGGGCTTTTCGCAAGCCTTGGCTCCCAGACCTGGCCGCCGACCGGTCGGCCCTCGATCACCGAATTTACGTGACGATGATAGTGACCGGGATCGCCTTTGTCCTGACTCAGGGGCTCTTGGCGGTGTTCACCTGGCGGTTTCGGGCCCGGGAGGGTCAGACGGCCGCTTACTGGCATGACAACCCCCGCTTGGAATTCATATGGACGGCTGTGACGGCCGTTGTGCTGACGGTCCTGGTCTTAGGTGCCTTGCGGTTGTGGGCCCAGATTTACTCGCCGCCCCCCGCGGGGGCCCTCATCGTCGAAGTCACGGGTCAGCAGTTTGCTTGGAACATCCGGTATCCGGGTCCAGACGGTGTGTTCGGGCGGACGGACCCCCGCTTGATCACAGTCGACAACCCGCTGGGGATCGACGACCAGGACCCCCGGAGTGCCGATGATATATTTGTCGTGAATCAGTTGTACTTGCC
This sequence comes from Acidobacteriota bacterium, assembly GCA_025061865.1. GTDB lineage: Bacteria > Acidobacteriota > HRBIN11 > HRBIN11 > HRBIN11 > HRBIN11. Next base: position 4,881 of record JANXAA010000040.1, read on the forward strand.
CGTCGGACGGCCGGTTCAACTACGGATTCGCTCGAGAGACGTGATCCATAGCCTCTTCCTACCGAACTTTCGGGTCAAGCAGGACGCCGTCCCGGGGATGACTATCGACATTTGGTTTACGCCGACCCAAACAGGGACCTATGAGTTGGCTTGTGCCGAGCACTGCGGACTGGGTCACTATCGGATGAGGGGGTTCGTATTCGTCCAAACTCCTGAGGAGTTTGCGGAAACGTTGGCCAGCTTACCGCCTTGGCGAGGTGAATAAGAATCCTCAGGGTTCTTGGCAGTACCCTCGATCCTAACACCCACCCAATACCCATTCCCTAAGGCCGGAGAGGCGACGATGCATCACGTTCACGAGGAGAACCACGAAGCCCCCCAGAGTTTCCTTCGACGTTACATTTTCAGCACGGACCACAAGGTCATCGGGATTCAGTACTATCTGACAGCCTTGTTCATGATGCTGGTAGCGGGCCTCCTGGCGATACTGATCCGCATCCAGCTGGCGTGGCCCCAAACGCCCCAGCCCTGGCTCCACAAGATCCTGCCGGGCCTCTACGACCCGAACGGTATCATGCGGCCCGAGTACTATCCGATGCTGTTTACGATGCACGGGACCCTGATGGTCTTCTTCGTCCTGTCGACGGCCCCCGTCAGCGGTTTCGGCAACTTTTTGATCCCGCTTCAGATCGGGGCTCGGGACATGGCCTTTCCGTTCCTGAACATGATGTCCTACTGGACGTTCTTCGTGGGTTGCCTCGTGATGCTGGCTTCCTTTTTTGTCGCCGGCGGGGCGGCCGCTTCGGGTTGGACAGCCTATCCGCCCCTAAGCGCCTTGCCCGAGTCTATCCCCGGCTCCCAGTGGGGGCAGACGTTGTGGATCATCGGGATGGTCTTCTTCATCGCCTCTTTTACGATGGGCGGCCTGAACTTCGTGACGACGGTCCTGAACTTACGGACCCGCGGGATGTCGATGTTCCGTCTGCCTTTGACGATCTGGGCGATGTTCTGCGTATCCATCCTGGGCCTGCTGTCTTTCCCAGCCCTGACGGCGGGTGTCATTATGCTTCTCTTTGACCGTCATTTCGGGACTAGCTTCTTCGTGCCATCCGGAGTCGTCATCGCCGACAAACTGATGCCCCATCAGGGCGGCTCGCCCTTGCTGTGGCAGCACCTGTTCTGGTTCCTGGGCCATCCGGAAGTTTACATCCTCATGCTCCCGGCGATGGGCTTCGCCTCAGACATCATCTCGGTGTTTGCTCGCAAGCCGATCTTCAGTTATCGGGCGATGGTGTTCGCCATCCTGGTCATCTCAGTCCTCAGCTTCCTGGTCTGGGGCCACCACATGTTCGTCAGCGGGATGAGCCCCTATTTAGGAATGGCCTTTGCGGTCTTCACACTCTTGATCGCCGTCCCCTCGGCTATCAAGGTCTTCAACTGGCTGGCGACGCTGTGGCGGGCCAAGATTCATTTCACGACGCCGATGCTGTTTGCCCTGGGCATCGTGTCCTTATTCATCAGCGGCGGTCTGAGCGGTATTTGGCTCGGTCAAGCGCCCATCGACATTCAGGTCCACGACACGTACTTTGTCGTGGCCCACTTCCACCTGATCATGGCCGGGGCGGCTCTTTTCGGCGTCTTTGCGGCGACATACTACTGGTTCCCCAAGATGTTTGGCCGGATGATGAACGAAACGCTGGGGAAGCTTCATTTCTGGCTGACCTTCGTGACCTACTACCTGACCTTTTTCCCGATGCATTTCCTGGGCCTCCGGGGGATGATGCGGCGGATTTACGACCCGACGCAGTACGACCTATTCAAACCCCTTCAACCCATCAATGAGCTCATCAGTCACAGCGCCTTCCTTTTGGGGGCGGCTCAGCTGATTTTCGTGTTCAACTTCGTGTGGAGCATCTTCCGTGGAAAGAAGGCCGGACCCAACCCCTGGCGGGCCAACACGCTCGAATGGACGACCGAATCGCCGGCGCCTCACGGCAACTGGCGGGGGCCCCTGCCGGTCGTCTATCGAGGGCCGTACGAGTACAGCGTCCCCGGTGTGGCCGAAGACTATATCCCGCAGAATGTGGCTCCTGCCGAGGTGAAGACTGTCGGGGCACGAGGATGAGGCAGGATGGATGTAAGATCCCAGCTTGCTAAAGCGGTGTCATTGATTAGATGCCTATACGAGGTGCGAGATGAGGATGCGGGGCGTCAGGTCTTGGGTATTACTGCTCCCTAAGACCCTCGCTATGTGCTTTACTGCCGGTTAAAACTTAACTTTATAGGCACATAAGCGTATGTTCGGTAAGATACGACCCCAAGGTTCGGGACCCGGCATCGCCGATTCGTGGCACGGCGGGGATGACGGAGAGAATCCGCTGGGTCCTGGTGCCGAAGGCGGTGCACTCCCCGTCCACACGAAGCAGATCGGCCTGTGGGCTCTGCTGGTGACGATCTCGATGCTGTTTGCCGGCTTTACGAGTGCCTACCTAGCCCGCCGGGCCGCCGGGGAATGGACCCCCATCCCACTTCCCCGCGTCTTGTGGTTGAATACCCTAATCCTACTTGCCAGTAGTGCCACCATGGAGGTGGCTCGCCGGACCCTTCGCTCATGGAACCTGAGGGCCTTGAAACGGTGGTTAGGGATCACGATGGTCCTGGGTCTTGCCTTCCTGCGGGGCCAATTCGTCGCTTGGAAGAGCTTAGAGCAGCAGGGGATTTTCCTGCCCACGAACCCTCACGGTTCCTTTTTCTATCTCCTGACGGCTGTACACGGGCTTCACGTACTGGGGGGCCTCATCGCCCTGGGCGTCGTTTGGTTCCGGGCCTGGCGGGAGCGGTACACGCCCTACCATCCGGCCATCGGTCTGTGCGCCACATACTGGCATTTCATGGACCTCTTGTGGGTCTATCTGTTTGTCCTCTTGTTTATCCTATGATCTGGACAGATAAGGAGGTAGGGACTCAGGGTCCAGTCCCAGGCTCTTCGCCTTCCATCTACCCACACGCCTGATTTCAGAGCCCGTCACCTCGTCACGACTTGGAAGGAGGTTCTTATGGCCAAAAGTCAAGCGGCGGAAATGGTGCCTGAATCCCTCTGGAGTGGAGGCGTCTCGCCTTTCGGAGTGAGTTGGCAGAAGCTGATGATGTGGATTTTCATCATTACCGACGGGTTGCTCTTTGCAGGGCTATTGGCGGGTTATGGTTTTCTGCGTCTGGCTAGCCCTCAATGGCCGGACCAGACCCAAGTCTTCTACATGCCTTTTATCGCTTTCATGACGTTTGTCCTCATTACAAGCAGTGCGACGATGGGGACAGCCGTCGGGGCGGCTCGACAGAGGGACCGCCGGTGGATGGTCCGGGGCTTAGTCCTGACAATCCTCGGGGGTCTAATATTCCTAGGCTGCCAGGCTTATGAATGGACCCACTTGATCCATCAAGGGGCTCGCCTGTATACCAATCCGTGGGGGGTTCCCCACTTTACAGCGTGCTTCTTTGTCTTAACAGGCTTCCATGGGTCCCATGTACTGTCCGGAGTCATCATTTTAACCATTACGCTGATTCGGACACTGCTTGGGAAGACGACCCCTGAGGGCGTCGAGATCGCCGGCCTATACTGGCACTTCGTCGACCTCGTGTGGGTCTTCATCTTTACTCTGTTTTACCTCCTGTGAGTGGAGGCGTGACGATGGCCGCCACGGAACACACCCACGGCGGATATCGACTATATTGGGTCACCTGGCTGTGGCTTCTCATCTTGACGATCTTTATGCTCGGTTTTGAAGTCCTGCGTATGCCTCGCTTCTTCATGGTCTTGGCGCTGATCGTCTTCATGTTGGTAAAGGCCGCCTTCATCGCCGGTAACTTCATGCACCTACGGTTCGAACGACTGAACCTCATCGTGACTGTCGCCGTCGGTCTTTTGATTACGGGTGCTGTCCTATTCGTCCTCATTTACCCAGATGGACTGAGGGTCTTGCAGCTTTCGAGGACTTCGTAGAGCGCTCGACAAAATAACCCTCTCTTGCGGAGAGGGGCTGGGAGAGGAACCTCTTCAGGCAGGGGTGAAGGGCTTCGAGGGATTAGGCTCTAGCGAGGAGGACCGATGCAACGGAAAAGCTGGCTAACGGTCGGCCTCGTGTTTGTCTGCATCCTCGGGCTGACGGTGTCGGCATGGTCCCAGTGTGCCATGTGCCGGACCGGCCTGACCCAATCCCCGGAGGGTCAGAAGATGGCCCGGGGTTTGAATCAGGCCATCCTCTTTCTATTGACTGCCCCGTACCTGCTGGTCAGCACTGTGGCCCTCCAGATCTTACGTCTACAAGCCCGGGCCCGGGGGACGACGGTCAGGCAACTCCTGGGTATCTCGGGGAGCCGCCGGGGCCGACGTCGTCTTTCGGACTCCCCGGTGGCTGACGACTCGGCCGGTCGGCTCTAGCGCCCCGGTGGAAAGCCTTAAACCTCTGCGCGCCTTGGGGGAATAGGACTCCTACCTCATTATACGGCTATATTATACGGCTATCCGGGAACTCCGAGCGGGCCGGCACGAAAGTTGTACTAAAATGCTCGGTGCGGGGTATTAGGGATTGGGTGTTAGGGGGCAGGGACCAGGGGTCGGATGTCGGGGATGGGTTTCTCAGACCCCTGTTCTCCGATCCCTAACCCCTTATAACCGATTCACACGGCCATCGGAGGTAAAAATGAAGCGAGAATTCCTTATCCTTGGGTGTATCGCCTTCTGGGTCAGTGGGGCTCTGACGGCCTATGGACAGGCCGGGGGCACCATCACGGGCAAGGTTAATTTCACGGGCACCGTTCCGCCGAACCGACTCATCCAGATGGGAGCTGACCCAAATTGTTTGAAGCTCAATGCTGGCAAGAAGGTCTACCAAGAGGTCGTGGTCGTCAACCCCAACAAGACCCTTAAGAACGTGTTCGTTCACATTAAGAGCGGCGTGGAGGGAAAGACCTTCCCGCCGCCGAAGGACCCAGCCTTTATTGATCAACAGGGTTGCATCTATTATCCCCGAGTTACGGGCGTCATGCTGGGCCAGACCTTGCGGGTCAAGAACAGCGACCCTACGCTCCACAACGTCCACGCCTGGTCCCAGAAGGGGAATTCGTTTAACGTCGCCCAACCCGTCCAGGGGATGACTAATGACTTCCAGTTGAAAGCTGAAGAAGTCATGCTCCAGATTAAGTGCGACGTCCATCCCTGGATGATCGGCTACGTAGGCGTCTTGCCCCATCCCTTTTTTGCCGTTACGGGTAGCGAGGGCACGTTTACGATTCAGAACGTGCCCCCAGGAAAGTACGTGCTTCAGGCCTGGCACGAGAAATACGGCGCCCTGACGCAGAACGTCGAGGTCAAAGCCGGAGCGACTGTGACGGTGGAATTCACCTATACGGGTACCGAAAAGGCCGAGCTGAATCCCGGCTTTATCCTGCAGGAGTTGAAAGTCGTCGGTGACGACGTACTCTTGCGGCCCGTCTTCCATCGGAAATGACTTACACTCAAGTGACACCGTGGGGCAGGTCTTCCGCCCCACGGTCTAGGATGAAGACTCATGGAAATCGCTGGTTGGGCGGGAATCTTGGCCTCGTCGTTGGGTCTGGCTTTAACGGTCTATGGTGTCTTTATATAATGGACGGGCCAATCGGATGCTGATGCGGTCTATCCAAGCCGATATTCAGAAGGGCCAGGAGCCAATGGCCCGGCAACACGAAGCGGCCCAGGCCCTGCTGGAGTCCATCCAAGCCCAGACGGCTCGGCAACACGAGGACACCCGGGCCCTGCTGGAATCCATGCAAGCCCAAGCAGCCCGGCAGCAGGAAGCGACTCAGGCCCTCCTGGAGTCCATCCGAACCCAGATGGCCCGCCA
>JANXAA010000410.1 GCA_025061865.1 Acidobacteriota bacterium
CAACGTTCGTTCCTTGTCGTTTGCGATTCGCCTCGCTCAGTCGAACTGTCGTCTCGCCGATCCCTAAGGCATCCGTCTCGCCTCGGGCCATCAAGGCCGGCGTCCCATCGACCCCCTGACCGATGACCTCAAAGCGGCACTTAGCCGGCGTTCCGTCGGGATAGGTCGTCACGATAAACAGGCCCATCGGGAGATGGGGCTTGAGATCGGGGCTCTCCGGGATGACGGCGATGCGGATGGCCTCCTGACTGATGGGGAGGGTCGTGTGGACTCGTTCCGTGTGGTCGGCCGCGTCGGTGACCGTCGCCTCCACGCGAAGCAGAGCGTGCCCGCCCTCGAGAGGCAGGCCGACCCATCGGGGGGGAAGCGGGGTTTCGAATGACCAGCGTCCGGACCCGTCCAGCGTGCCCTCCAATTCAGCGATGTCGTGCCACCCGGCCGCAAACGTGCTGAGACGGACGGCTACCCGCCCCCTGCTCACAGGCTTACCAAAGAAGTAGGCCGCCGTCACTGTCCCTCGCAGGGTCTCGGCTGGCAAGTAGAACCGTCGGTCCGTCTCGAGGGTCACCTTAAACTTTGGCAGGACGTAGCGTTCGACCCGGACTGTCCGTTCGGCCACAGCCAGAGGGGTTGGCTTAGCGCCTGGAGACGGCCCGTCGGCTTCCAGCTTCGCCGTGATGCGGTATTCCCCTAAGGTCACCTCATCGGCAATAGGGAATCGGGCGGCGGCGACGCCGAATCGGGAGGTCCGTTCCCGGCTCCGAAAGACCAGGTTGCCCTTGGGGTCCCGGACCTCGAAGGTCAGGGACCGATCGGCAGCCGCCCCGCCGTCGGGCTTAAGGAGAGCCAGGGCCCGGACATGAACGGTCTGACCCGGCTGGTAGAGGGGCTTGTCGGTCGTGAGTAAGACTTGACCGGCTTCCTCGACAGCGACGTTCTGCTCGATGAGGTCGTCGCCGATGGGCGAACGGACGGCGATGGACAATCGGTACGGGCCCGGCTGGGACGGTGTCGGAAACCGCGCGTCGGCTATCCCTCGGTCGTCCGTACGACCCTGAAAGACGACCCGCTCGAACCCCACGGTCCCTGCGCCCCGTCCCGAGGCCTCTACCTCCCTTTTAAGGACGACCCGGACCTCGGCTTGTACGGGCCGTCCTGCTCGGCGGTCCATCGTGACGACCTTCAGGACGACGTCCGCGCCGGCCAGCCAACGGGTCTGCCCGAAGACCTGCGTGTCCAGCGGCGGCGGCAGAATGAGCGCATGACTTGGGGCTTGTGAGATACGGGCCGTGGCCCCATGGGCCGGAGGCCATGGGCTATGGGCGAACATCAGCCAAAGTAGAGCCGTCTCCCCGAGGAGGAGCTGATAAGACCCCTTGCTTAGCATGGCGCATCCCCGAACGCTAAATGTCTAAATATTTAGAAACTCTACCAGAACCTAAGGTTCAGGATGGCTCAGGACACCGGCCTCAGCGTCGTCGCGGTGGTGCACCGCTTTGATTGGACCTGGGATAGGCTCCAGCGGCTTCCATCTTGCATTTCGACGACCCCACCCTTAAGCGTAGCGTTGGGGATCCGCGTCCCGTATCGAGTACAGTTATAGGACGATAGACGATAATAGGAGGTTAAGGGAAACCTTCTGAATGGGAGGTAGACGATGCGGCGATACCTCCGTTGGCTCGTGGCTACCTGGGCCTTAGGTCTCTGGGGCGCCCAGGCAGTCGCCCAAGAGGCCAAGACGCCCCATCGAGTGCCCCTCTTGAGCATCGGCGTCGGCATGGCGGACCCGACGGACCCGGGCACGTCCGGCGGCTTGCTGGCCGTAGTCGGCTTTCGGTATCCCCTAACCCCTTGGTTGGCCGTCGAGCCCGAAGTCGGCTACTGGGAGCGGTCTGCCCGGACGGACGTCTGGGTGTCGGACGTCTTCAGCGACTTTAACATAGGCTTGCGGGGTCTCCTGACCGCTCCGGTCGGACGGACGCTGGGCTTCTACGCCGGGGTCGGCGTAGACGTCCACGTCCTGACGGGTGAGTTCCGGGTCACCGGATTCCCGACGGCAGAGGAAACTCAGACCCGCACCGGGTTCCACATCTTAGGTGGGACAGAATTCTACCTGGGTCGGGACGTCCGATT
>JANXAA010000411.1 GCA_025061865.1 Acidobacteriota bacterium
GGTTCCTCCTCCTGTTTTTTGCGGCCTTCACCTCGTCGGTCTCGACAGCCGAGCCGGTTGTCGCCTTCTTCCAGTCCGAGTTAGGTCTGGACCGCCGGCGGGCCGTCACCCTCTTGGCCGGCCTGTGGATCTTGGGGACCGTCCCGACGGTGATCTTTAACCGATACGGTATGGTCGCCCAATTGGACTTCTGGGTCGGGACACTGTTCCTGGTCGTGATGGCCTTTGTGGAGGTCGTCTTAGCCGCCTGGGTCTTCGGCATCGACCGGTACTGGGAAGACGTCCATCGGGGCGCCGATATCCGAATCCCACGCATCTTTTATTACATCACCAAGTACGTGACTCCGCTGTGTCTGGCCGTCATATTGGGAGGCTTTATTTGGGAGGAAGTCCGGGGTGGTTTCCCTAACGTCATGCCGAAGCCTTCGGTCGTCGAGGGCGTCGCCAACCTGAAGGACTTCCCGGCGAAAGTCTTCTGGGAGGAGGACAAAGAGGCCGAGCAGAAACTCGACGAGGCCCTACGGGCTCGGCTGGATGAGATCAAGAAGGACTTTCGTGTCCTGGCTGTCCTCACGGTCCGGGACGGCAAGGTCCAGGATCTCCGTTGGGAAGAGACATCTAATGCCGACCCCGATATCCTGGATAAGGTCCGGGCCAAGTTAGAACAGCGGACCTACGAGATGGGCCGGGAGCCCCTGAGTGGCGAACTCAAGTTCCAGGTCGACGGTTACTACGTCCGGCCTTACGTCTATCTCGCCCGAGTCATCGTCTTTGGGAGTTACTTCCTGTTTGCCTTTCTGGTCGCTTTCTTGTGGACCCGGCGGTGGCGGGAGTGATACGCCGTGGCTGGGGCAGGTAGGCCGTCTGTCGGGATAACGGCTCTTCATGTGGGTGTTACTTGTCGGAGAGAGGTGTTTCCAGTGGACGCCACTGATATCGGTAGCGGCCCCACCGGGTGAACGTCCCTAAATCTTTTAGGGCCACCCCAGGAGACGTTCCTAACCCCACCTTATTATCTGCCCATCTGCTTAACTAACCGAGACGATTTATTATAACGAGAGGCTGATACGATGACCGGCATGCTTTTCTGGCTCCAGCAAGGGGCGCCTCCACCGCCCCAGATGACGCCTTTGGCGTGGGCCTTGATGCTGTTGTCCTTTGCGGCCGTAACGTCTCTGGTCGTCTACTGTTATGCGAAGCTAATTCAGAAGGGGGGCCTGAGATGAGTGATGTCGTGGCGGGACTAACGCCGTTCGTCCCGCCACGGCGGCTATCGTCCTTGTCTAAGTCGTGACTCCAGGATCCCAGCCGGGGACGCCTGCATGCGTCAGCCCCCTGACCCCGGTCGACGGAGCTGGATGGGACGGCTGGGATGGTCTTGGGAGCCCCCTGGCGTGTCAGAACGGTTCAGTGCAGGTTGGGGCCTGCGCCTTCTGAGAGTCATTTCCAGCAGCTTCAGGACCCATAGTCCTCGGAGCCCCCAGGGGCTGCCCTGACCCCTTTTCCTATCTGCCTATATGTCCATCCGTCCATGTGTCCAAAACCGTGGACGGTCCCTATTTCTCCAGAGGAGAATGGACCAGGGTCCGGTACCACCAGGTCGTCCCGCTGTCGGGCTCGACGACTACGATGCCCCACACGAAGGTCCCATGCCAGGGCAGACGGTTTTCGACTCGCAAGGTAACGCCCTCGGGGAGTTTCCGCTGTTCAGACCGAGATTCCCGAAGGGGGCCTATACGACCCTGAGAGTCGCCGTCAAAGGTGATATTGAAGATGTCCAGCTTCTTCCCCTTCCATTCGGACTGGAAATCGGCTTCAAACCAGACGAAGCGCTCTTCGGTCGAGATGCGTCCCCCCGGCCGGCCATTTAGGGGCAGCCATCGGGCGTGGGCCGGTCGGGTCGTTAGGTTTTCAACACCCCGATGAATCAACTGGATAGCGTATGACAGGCGTTCCTCAGGCGTGAAGTCCCGGTAGGGTCGGGGGTCTCGGAACCCCCGAAGGCTCCACAACCGCACGCCGGGTCGCAAGAGGCGGACCTCGACCTTGTGGTACTTCCCCTTGTATTCACGGTTACGCAAATAGATTCCCGCCTCATAGTAAGCCGCCGTCCACTGGCTGATCTGCT
>JANXAA010000412.1 GCA_025061865.1 Acidobacteriota bacterium
TGCCTTGGACCCATCCCTCAGCGAAGACCTCATAGCCGACTACCTGGTCCCCCTTGAGGCGGACGACCGTGATGCGGTAGCCGCTGGGTGTCGAACGGTCCCATGAGCCGTGTTCGGCGATGAACATCTGATTCCAGTACTCTCGAGGGAACATCCGGCCGGTATAAAAGCGCACCCCTAAGGGTGCAGCGTGGGCCGGAAGCTCCAAGGCCGGCGGCGTGAATTCGGGGCAAGCCCGCTTCCTACCGAACTCGGGGTCCGACACGGACTTGCCGTAGCAGTAAGGGAACCCAAAGTGCAGGCCCAGCCGAGGGGCACTGTTCAGCTCTTCCGGCGGCACGTTATCGCCCAGGCCATCCCGTCCATTGTCTGTGAACCAAAGGGTCTTCGTCCGAGGATTCCAGTCGAAGCCGACCGAATTCCGCACGCCCATGGCGTAAGCCTCTAAACCCGTCCCGTCGGCGTTCATCCGCATGATCGTGGCGTACAAGTCCGGCTTGGGTTCACAGATGTTGCAGGGCGCTCCGATGTTAAAGTAGAGCTTGCCGTCCGGACCAAAACGTAAGTACTTCCACCCGTGGGGGGCGTCCGTCGGCAAGTCCCCTCGGACGACGACGGGCGACGGCGGGCTCTTAAGGTTGTCCTCGATGCGGTCAAACCGCAAGATCCGGTTCACCTCGGCGACGTACAGGGCTCCGTCTCGGAAGGCGACCCCATTAGGCATGTAGAGGCCCTCGGCGAGGGTGATGACCTCGTCGGCCTGGTAGTCCCGGTTCGTATCGACGATGGCGTAAACCTTTCCGTGGGTCCGGGTCCCCACGAATAGGGTCCCCTTCGCCCCTAAGGCCATCGACCGCGCGTCGACGACCCGGGCGTAAATGTCGATGGCGAAACCGGGCGGCAGTTTCACTCGGTCCAGATGGACTGGCGGCAAAACGCCTTGTCCCCCAGCCCCGCCGGCCATCACCCCGACCAGGAGGATCAAAAGGAACATTGACCCGTGACGCATTGTCTCCTCCTTTTTGACAGACCGGTTTACTTCATGAGAACGTTAACCCGAGCCACTTTTCTGACCCCTCGGGAAGGACGATTTTTCAAGCTGGGCAGATGGGCGAGTCGATCAGCGTATCTACCGCCGACTAGCCTATCTGACCACCTGTCTAAGGCAGTTGCTTGAAGAGTCGTGCTTTCCGAGTGTTGCAAAAGGCGGTTCTGATGCCCCTCTCACGGGTTCAAACGCTCTGTCGAAAGTGGCGAAGCGAATCCTCTTCCTTTCGCCTCGAGAATCACTTTTCTGGCTCCGTCATTTCGTCGCCGGACTTGGAACATCGTGCCTGCCGTCACGATGGAAAAGGCTAATCGGACACCCTTCCCCGCGCTCCCACGGAGCGCGGACTTGTTAATCTGACGACTTGCGGGGCTCTATCTTCCCCATCGTAAGAGCGCGTAAGTACTGGTAAAGGGCCTGCATCTGCGTCCAATCCAGGAGGCCCCGATAGGCCGGCATGCCTCGGCCAGGCCGACCCTCCCAGACAGCCCGGATGAACTCGGGGTAGCTGAGTTGGAGAAAACGTTGCCGGAGTTCCAGACCCCGGCGACCTAAGACGGCTTGCGCCCCATGGCACCGGTCGCAGTAGCGATAGTACAATGTCTCCCCGAGCCGGGCCGCCGCCAGGTCCTCCGGCGGGGGCTGACCCGGAATTGCGGAGGACTCCGCGACGTTCGCCGTCAGTAACTCGGCGGGTGGGACGCCGTAGGATTCCAGGACATCCTGAATCCGGTCGGCGCATCGGAGGAGGTCTGAGTCTGACACGGAGGTCCCTTCCGAGGCGGATTTCGGCCATTGCGGTGCCGGAAGGGGTTGGGGGACCGGAAGCGCTTGGAGACGGTTTTCCTCGTCCGTGAGAGCCACAAAGTAACCGGCCAGAGGCGCCCAAGTCAGCACAGCGTCGATTTTTCCCTTATGGAGATCTGCAAAGAGGGCGCATGCACCCGCCGGCGAAAGGGGATAAGGCACGACTCGGGTGAACTTATAATGAGCCGCGATCGTCTCGGCGGGAGTGTCGGTCAGCAGGCCGACTCGGAGGTGGGACAAGTTTGGGTCTTGCCCAGACCAAGGGGTAC
>JANXAA010000413.1 GCA_025061865.1 Acidobacteriota bacterium
CGGCATGGCGATGAACTTTGTAAAGGCGTTCAGCTCGGCCGCCAACGTCAAAATGGCCGACGAGTTCATATACTTGCCCCGCGTCATCGTCAGACCCATCCCGAAGAACATCACGCCGAACCGGGCCCGTTTCATCCGGCCCGCCAGGTCCCGAAGCTGGTCGAGGGTCAAGCCCGTCTGGGCGACCCGGTCTGGGTCGACGGGCTGGTCCTTGATAAGGGCTCGCAGAGCCGTCAGGGCCTCAAAGTCCCGACCCGGCCGGATTTGCAAGAAAATGTCCGCCGCCCGGACGCTGGGCGTCTCCCGGATATCGACGAGGACCATCGTACGGTCCTTCCGGCCCCGGGGCGTGAACTTTCCTTTCGGGGTCAGCGTGTACTTCGTAAAGTGCCGGGGATGGCATTCGGCCGGGTTACTCCCCCAATAAATAATGAGGTCGGCCCGGTTCTTGACTTCCCCCAACGTGCACGCCGGTTTGCCGCCCACCTGGACGGCTATCTCCGTCGGGCCGTGTCAGAGGGACGTGTGACTGTCGACGATACCGCCCGCCAGCTCGGCGAGCAACACGGCCTCCCGTTGGGCCTCGGAAGTGATGTTGCTGAGGCCGTAGACCAACGGCAAGTCGGCCCGGTCCAGGATCTCGGCCGCCCGTTCGACGGCGGCGTCCAGGGACGCCGGCTGGCCATCGATCAGGGCGTCCGGATAGAGCCGCTCGGCCGTATGGTGGAGGAACCAGGCTTCGCCGAGGCTACAGGCGTTCTTCGCCTTGACGATGCGGTCCCCCTCGGCGTGGAGTTCGATATCGTCGCATACACAGCCGCAGAACGTACACGTCGCATTCTTGACGATGGTCAGGGTCATCAGAAAACCTCCAGCCTCACTGCTCCGATGAACCGTCCGGCCCGGACGGGACCCGGAACGTTCAACCCAGGACTCCGCCCCGCCAGCTTCCGCGGACCCGACGGGGCATGTAAGCCCCTTCGTAGAGTACTTCCCAGGCCGGCGGGGACGGGGCCTCGCCCTCGGGCCCTGGAGACGCCGCTGAAGCTGTCTCCTGTACGCCGGTCCACTCTAAGACAGCCTGGGATTTCTTCTTCGAGTGCATCTTCACCCTCAATGAAATAATCTCGTAGAGACTGCCAGCCATGATGCTGGCGTCAGGCCCACTAAAATAGTATGCGACGCTAAGACCTATCCGGAGGTCGTCAGGCCACGAAAGAGGGGCATGCAGAGAGGTGAAGAGACCGCGCACGCACGGGATGGACTTCGCCCGCGTCGGGGCACCCCCCGACGCGTGATGCCCGACGACCGGATGACCCAAGCGCTAGTCTAATGATATCCCAGAAGGCTCCTCGTTTCAAATTCAGCGGGGGTCCTCGACGGGCTCGATCTCGACCTCCCAGCCCTTGGACGTAGGCATCCCCGTCCCGTCCGTATTGCCGCCCATCAGACGGCAAGTCGGAGGGCCGTAGGGAACGAAGACGATGCCGGCCGGGACCTTCCCCTCCTGGCATCGAAAGAAGGCCTCCCCATACTCGGTCCGGACCCGGACAGTCCCGCCGGGCGAGACCCCGAGGGCCTTCATGTCTTCGGGGTGCATCGTCAGGGTCGTCACGATCTCTTCGTAAGCGGCGGTGTCTTTCCCGACGTTAATCTGCCGGCCTTGTTGGGTCGTGCGCCCGGCGATCAAGATGAACCGTCGTTCCGCCATATTACCTCCGTCGTCCGAGACCCGAGGAGCTCGGTGTGAGGGATCGGGCATCCCGTCCCGCGTGGACGGCGACCCGGTGGGAGGTCCAGCCTCCCACCGGGATCGTACGGGACCAGGTCTTACTTAGCCTCTAAGATCTTCAACACGACTTGGGCCAGGATACGGACCGTGGCGTCCGAGTCCTCCAAGGCGATCCGTCGTAAGGTAGGGATGGCCGCCTTGTCCCCGAAGTCAAGGAAGGCCAGGACGGCCGTCGACCGAATCGACGGATGGGGATCACTCTGAGCGACCTTGAGGACGGGTTCAAAGCCCCGTTTATCTCCGATCTTTCCCAAGGCCAGGGCCGCATTCCCCCGGATCCAAGGGTTCTGAAAGGTCAGGGCTACCAGTAGAGGTTCTACAGCCGGCGTAC
>JANXAA010000414.1 GCA_025061865.1 Acidobacteriota bacterium
CTCGAAGAGGCCCTCGCCGTATCGCAGGGTTAGGTTCATCATAGCCCTTCAGTCCGCACAGATAGGCCGGTCCGGAGCCCAGGCCTCCGGTCTGCTCGAGCTCATAGGTCATCATTCAGGGTCATGCCCCTACGCTATCCGCCGTGAGCGGTGTGCCATACGTGGTGCCATTCTGGGTCATCCCAGAGGAAACGGGTCTTCCAAAAGATCTCGTCCCACTCCCGCTCGGGGTCCGAGTCGATGGTGATGCCGCCGCCGGTCCCGTACCAGCCCCGGTCTTCGCAGGTCACGAGGGTCCGGATGGCCACGCTGAAGACGGCCGACCGACCGGGGAAGACGATCCCGATGGCCCCACAGTAGACGCCCCGCTCGGCCTTCTCCCGCTCGGCCAGGAGCTCCATGGCCCGAATCTTCGGGGCGCCCGTGACCGACCCCGGTGGAAAAGTCGCCCGCAAGAGGTCCGTCAGGGTCACGTCGTCCCGCGCCTCGGCCGTCACGATGGAGATCATCTGCCAGACGGTCGGGTAGGGTTCGATCCGAAACAGCTCGGGGACGCGGACCGTGCCCGGACGGGCAATCCGGCCGAGGTCGTTTCGCATGAGGTCGACAATCATCAAGTTCTCGGCCTGGTCCTTGCGAGACGTGCGCAACTCTTCGTAAAAGGCCCGGTCTTCGTCGGGCGTCCGACCCCGGGGTCGGGTCCCTTTCATCGGGGCCGTCCTCAGGACGGGATGGTCCCAGCGGAGGAACAGTTCAGGCGACATCGAGAGGACGGCCCGCCGGGCATCGACCTGCAGGTAGGCCCCATAGGCCGTCGGTTGTTTCGTTCGAAGTCGGCCGTACAGTTCGTAGGGCGTCGCCGCCAGCTCCAACTCGATGCCGACTGTGTAGTTGGCCTGGTAGAACTCGCCAGCCCGGATTTGGTCCCGGACCCACTCGATGTCAGCGACGTAGGTCGCCCGGTCGACCGTACAACGGCGAAATCGGAGACGGCCCCCCGGGGTCGGCGGCGGGCAGGGGAGGGCAGCGATTTCCTCCCGGCGGCCGTCGGCGCACCACACCCAGAGGGTCTCGCCATCTCGGACCCAGACCCGGTCGTAGACACCCATCCACATCGGCGGGAAGCCCAAGGGCGGGTCATACGGAACCGGAAGGCGCTCCCAGCGATTCCGAAGGGTATAGCCCAGGTAGCCGATAAGGAAGAAGCGGCCCACGTAATGCTCCAGGGCCACCAAGTCCGTGACCGTGTCCAGGGGATCGAGGGCCCAGAAGGACCGATAGGAACCCAGATGCGGCTGGGCGCCATCCAGCCACACAAAGCCCACGGGCGGCGTCCATCGAGTCGGGACTTGCACCACAGCCACCCTGTCGTGCGGGACCGTCGGGGTGCAAGATACAAGATGTAGGATATGGGATGCAAGATGCGACTGTAGGTCCCCCACTCGGCCTTGTCCCTGGGCTGCCGACCGCAGACCGGTGCCCGTCCCCGGTCTGCGGTCTCTGGTCGGGTCGCCGGCGGGATGGCCCACAGACTCCAGCTCTCACCCGGGTCGGTCATTCTAACCTCGTCACGCCGTCACGCGGACCCACCGGTGAGTCCGAGCTGACCGGTAACAGGCCGCCAGGATGCGGAGCGCGGCGACCGCCTCTTCTAAGGCGTCTCCCTCGGCCGACATCGGCCATGCCTCCAGGCGGCGGATGAAGTCCCGAAATAGACCGGCGTACCAACGGACGTAGCCCGACTTGTCCGTTAAGGAGTCTCGGACGATTTCGGTCGAACCTCCGTCCTGTTGGATCCACAGGGCACCGCAATCGTACAGAGCCGTCGCCTGTCGGCCGACAAAGAAAAAGCGGTTCTGCCGCCCCCAGGCTGCCCAGGACAGCTGGAGGGTGGCCCATCCGGTGGGATATTGCAAGCACACCAAGGCCGTGTCTTCTACGCCGGAGCCGGTGTACCGGAAGGCATGCGTTCGAGCCCACACGGCGACCGGCGGTCCCAGGATCCATCGAAGCAAGTCGATGTAGTGGACCCCCGTGTCCATTAGGACCCCACCGCCGCTGACCTGGGCGTCGACTCGCCAGTAGGGTTGCCAGTCCGGCACC
>JANXAA010000415.1 GCA_025061865.1 Acidobacteriota bacterium
CAGCCATTGATAGAGACGAATCCCTGCCAACAAGACGGTCCGTATCATGTCGAGCCACTCCCCGACCGAAGCCGCTCCCACCGCCGGACAATGCGTTGGACGGCAGCCAGGAAAGCGGCCTCGAAAGATCGAAAGGAGAGTTCTTTCATCTCCGGCCGGGCCACTAAGACGATGTCGACCGCTGGCCATCCGTGGCGATGTCGCCGGAAGACTTCCCGGGCCCAGCGCTTCCAGCGGTTGCGGACGACGGCCCGGGATGCCGCCCGACGACCGATTTGGAGGCCCAGGCGAGGAACACCCTTATCGTTGGGTCGCCACCGTAAGACAAAATAGGGCGTCGCTTCCGTACGGCCCTCCTGGAAAACCCGCTGATAGTCCCGACGCTTACGCAATCGGAGGTCGGGGGGCCAGGTCTCCCGTCGGTTCAAGGTGTCAGGCGCCATCGGCCCTTCTGCCGACGCCGTCGGAGGACCCGCCGGCCCCCAGGCGTGCGCATCCGAGCTCGGAAACCATGTGTCTTCTTACGACGCCGAACATTGGGCTGAAAAGTCCGCTTCATGGCCCGTTCAGCACCCCAGAGTTCGGGAATCCAGCAATTCCGCAATCCGAAGAGTTCGACCCATAGGCAGCCCTGCCGAAGACCAAGCAGATAAAAGGACAAAGCGTCAAGTCTTGTCAGGGCCTCGGTCTTCTAAACTCTCTAACTCGTCGTCTTCCACGCCTATCTGCCGAACTCCTGAATTGCCGATCTGTCGAGTTGCCTGACTGTCCTACTGCCCCCATATAATATGGGTCGCTGGGTCCTATGACAACTGGGCGGCTGCATCGTCGAACGGTGGAGGCATCCATGTGGCCTTATGAGACGCCCATCGTCTGGCAGGCGGAAGACCACACGGTCTGGATGATCGACCAGCGGTACCTGCCCCATCGAGAGGACATCTATGTCGCCCGGAGCTATGAAGACGTAGCCTGGGCGATTCGGACGATGGTCATCCGGGGAGCGCCGGCGATCGGCGTGGCGGCAGCCATGGGCGTCGCCCTGGCCTTTCGGGACGCTTCAACTGTCCCGGTTGACCCGGCGGCCCGGCAAGCCTACTTCCGACGGGTCGCCGAAACTCTCCGGCAGACCCGGCCGACGGCGGTCAATCTGACATGGGCCCTCGGCCGGATGGAACGAGTCCTGGAGGCCCATCTGGACGCGCCGCCCGACGAGCTGTTCCGATACCTCCGGACGGAGGCCCTGGAGATTCAGGTCGAAGACGTCGTCCTCAACCAACGGATCGGCGAGTACGGCGCCCAATTATTTCAGGAACCGGCCTACCTTTTAACTATCTGTAATACGGGGTTTCTTGCCACAGCAGGCTACGGGACGGCCGCCGGTGTCATCCGCACGCTCTGGCGGCGGGGTCTCCTCGAACGGGTTTATGTCTGTGAGACCCGGCCATATCTCCAAGGAGCTCGCCTGACGATGTGGGAATTCCTCCGGGAGGGCATCCCGGCGACGTTGATCACCGACGGTATGGCCGGCTTTCTGGTCCAGCGGGGCATGGTGTCCGCCGTCCTCACGGGGGCCGACCGTATCGCTCGAAATGGGGACACGGCCAACAAGGTCGGGACTTACACCCTGGCCGTCCTGGCCCACTATCATGGACTCCCCTTCTACGTGGCGGCGCCCTACTCGACGATCGACATGGCCACGCCCGACGGCATCCACATCCCTATCGAGGAACGGGACTCTCGGGAGGTGACCCACGTCATGGAGGTCCCCATCGCTCCGGAGGGCACACCCGTATGGAACCCCGCCTTCGACGTGACACCCCATGAGCTCATCACGGCCATCATTACCGACCAGGGCGTCATCGGTCGGCCGATTCCCGAGGAGTTAGCCCGTCGATTTTCGACTCCGGCCAACGTGGCGCCGGCGGCCCGCCTTGAGTAGAATTCCCGGTTCCGCTATATTATCATTAATGAGGATTTAGGTCGCCAGGTGTGGGGTCCCGGTCTTCTATGGGTATGGGGTGTCGGTTCAGGAGAAGAGAAAACCAAGAGACCAGAAGCGAGCAGATCGTCTGATCTATTGATTTTCT
>JANXAA010000416.1 GCA_025061865.1 Acidobacteriota bacterium
CGCTCGGCCTGGGTCAGCGTCTGCCGGCGTTCATAGTCGGCCGGGACCCGCCCCAGGTAGGATCGGGTGACCTCGATGTAGTAGCCGAATACCCGGTTGTAGCCGACCCGCAGGTTAGGAATTCCCGTGCGCTGACGCTCGCGACGCTCAAAGTCGAGCAGGACCCGACGACTGTCGCGGGCGACGGACCGGTAGCCGTCCAGCTCGGTGTCGTAGCCGTCCCGGATGAAGCCCCCGTCCTTCGTATGAGGCGGCGGGTCGTCGATCAAGGCCCGGTCGAGCTCGTCAGCCAGGGCTTGGATTTCTTCGGCCGGCGGTTCCGCCAACTCTTCTAAGAGTCCCCGAGGCGACCAGACCTGCAGGCACTGCCAGACGGACGGAAGCTGGGCCAGGCCCGCCCGAAGCCGAGCCAGGTCCCGGGGCGTAGCCGTGCCGACGCCGATGCGGGCCACGATACGGGCTAAATCCGGAATCGGCCGAAGACGGCGACGGAACTCCTCCAAGTCGGCTGGACGCCCAGCCAGGGCCTCGACAGCGTCCAGCCGTCGCTCGATGGCCGCCCGGTCCTGTAAGGGCTGGAGAATCCAGTCCATCAGGAGACGCTGGCCCATCGGCGTCTGTGTGTGATTCAGGACGCTGAACAGCGTGCCGTGCGTCGTGCCGTCGGCCAAATTCCGGACCAGCTCCAGGTTCCGGACCGTCGCCGCATCGAGGACCAGGGTCCGCTCGACCGATAGATGCCGGACTGTCCGGACGTGAAGGGCCAGGACCCGTTGGGTCTCTTCCAGGTAATGGAGGACCATCCCGACGGCCGCACAGGCGACCGGTCGGTCCTCCAGGTCAAAGGCTTGCAAGGACTCAACCCGCAGGACGCGCCGACACAGCGCCTGGGCGTACGCCGGGTCGGTCACCCAGTCAGGAATGGGCGTCCAGGGAGCGGACGGACCGTTCGGACTTTGCCAGCGGCGACGCCATTCCGGCGGCCATCCTTCAGGATAGAGGACCTCTGAGACGAGGAACTGGGACCAGAGGTCCGCTAGCCGGTCGGAGGCCTCTGCCACGGGGATTTCGCACGTGACGACTTCGCCGTCCGCAACGTTGAGGAGGGCCACGCCCAGGCGGTCTCGGTGGAGGGCCAGGCCGGCTAAGTAGGCGGCTTCAGGACCCTCGTCGCCCAAGAACGTCCCGGGCGTGACGATGCGGACGACCTCTCGACGAACCAACCGGCGACCGGGCGCCGGCGCCTCCATTTGCTCACAGATAGCGACCTTATAGCCCCGACGCACGAGACGGGCGATGTAGCCCTCGGCCGCAAACCAGGGCACGCCGCACATGGGAACCCGTTGGCCCTCTTCCTTCTCCCGGGAGGTCAGGACCAGGTCCAATTCTCGGGCCGCCGTGACGGCGTCGTCGAAGAACATCTCGTAGAAGTCCCCCAGCCGGAAGAACAGGATACAGTCCGGGTACTTCCGCTTAATTTGAAGGTACTGCCGCATCAACGGCTTAGCGGCCTCGACCGGCAAGGCCGGGCCTCGGTCCTTTGGAGGGACCCGCATCCCGTCATCCCACAGTATAAAGAATATTTAATAATTTTTTATTCAATCAAGCCCTTTTCCCGGAGCCAGGCTTCGTTGAGCTTCGAAAGGTACCGTTCGCCTGTATCCGGTAGGAGGACGACGATGACGGCCTCGGGCCCGACCTCCTCGGCCATCCGGGCGGCGGCCCAGACGGCGGCTCCCGAAGAACTCCCCCCCAGAATAGCTTCTTCGCGAGCCAGTCGGAGAGTCATCCGGTACGCATCTCGGTCCGAGACCTGGATGACCCGGTCGATGTATCGAACATCGATGGTCCCTGGGATGACGTCCTCGCCGAGGCCATCGATCAGGGAGGGCCGGGGCGTCCCCAGACGACCCGTCCGGAAGTACTCAGTGTACACAGATCCCTCGGGGTCGACGCCGACGACTTGCACGGCTGGATTTCGTTCTTTTAGGTAGCGGGCCACACCCGTGATTGTCCCGCCTGTGCCCATCCCAGCGACAAAGTGGGTCACGCGTCCGT
>JANXAA010000417.1 GCA_025061865.1 Acidobacteriota bacterium
GGGAGGTGGACCAGCTTCGAGCCCTGCCATCGCCAGCCGCAACGGTGTTCACCGAATGACTCGCGTACAGTGGCTACCGGAGCATGTCGCCTGTCTTCGACCCTACGAGCCGGGTAAGCCCATCGATGAGGTCCAGCGGGAACTGGGCCTCCCGGCAGTCGTGAAGCTCGCTAGTAACGAAAATCCCTACGGCCCCTCGCCTCGGGCTCTGGCGGCCGCCTGGCAAGCCCTCCAAGAGGCTCATTGGTATCCCGACGCCGGCGGCTACTACCTGCGGGCCGACCTGGCCCGATACCACGGCGTGTCCCCCCAGGAAATCGTCCTGGGCGCTGGCAGTACGGAACTGGTCCAACTCTTGGTGACCGCCCTACTGACGCCCGACGACCATGCCCTCATCGTCGACGTGACCTTCCCGATGTATCGCTTGGCCTTAGAGGTCGGACGAGTCCCCTACACAGTCGTCCCCCTGCGAGACGGTCAGTATGACGTCGAGGCCATCCTCCGAGCTATCCGGCCAAACACGAAGATGGTCTTCCTGGCTAACCCGAACAATCCGACGGGGACGTACATCGCCCAGCCGGCCCTGGAGTTCCTGCTGGCCTCCCTCCCGGCTCAGGTCGTCGTCGTCCACGACGAGGCCTACGTCCATTATGTGGACTGTCCCGACTATTCGGACGGCCTTACATACTACCGCCGAGGTGTCCCCGTCGTCGTCCTGCGAACCTTCTCGAAGGTCTATGGCTTGGCCGGTCTACGGGTCGGCTATGCCATCGGCCATCCGGATATCGTCCGGGGCATCGACACCGTGCGGTCACCCTTTAACGTGTCCCACGTGGCCCAAGCGGCGGCCCGGGCGGCCCTGGCCGACGAGGCTTACGTGCGCACCGTCGTCGAAGCGACCCGGCAACAGCGGACATGGCTGACTCAGCAATTGACCGAGCTGGGCTGTTCGCCGTATCCGTCCCAGGCTAACTTCGTGTGTTTCCGGGTCGAGGGGGACGCCCGGGCGTGGTCGGACCGGCTTTTACGGGAGGGGGTCATCGTGCGGCCCTTGGACTTCTTTGGCCTGCCGACGGGTTTACGGGTCACGGTCGGTCGGCCTGAAGAAAACATTTTATTTATATATAAATTAAAACAATTAATGTCGGCTTTCGGTAATGGATGTTAGGGGACGAATCGGGAAAGACCGCAGGCCACGGCCTACGGACCTATGTCAGGACAAGGCATTCCGATACCCCTGTCGGTCCGGGGTCCGGGGTCCTTTGGACCTGACATCCAATACCCAGCCTCGAACACGACAGAGCCCGACCCATGGATGAGAAGGCCTTGCAAATCCTCAATGAAGCCCTGACCGAGGTCATGAATCGATTCCGGAACTTCTTTATCGGCCCGGGCGTCAACATGCGTGAGGAGGCCGTTCCTTTTCGTCAGCGGGAGGAGTTTGTCGCGCCTCTCGTGACTGTCCTGGGCCATACGTATGGGGTTCGCCTCCTGACGGCCGAGAACCCCGAGTCGCCGCCGATCGTGGAGGTCAGCGTCAACGTTTACAGTGATGAATTCCAACCGGCCCGTTTCAAACAGCGCCTCGTGGAGGAGTATCGTCCCGAGCGGGTCGCCCAGACGATCCAGAATTTCATGACCGTTCGGGATGAGGCTTACATCAAGAAGTCGAAAGATCCCCTGGTCTTTGCCTCCTTCTTTGAGCTGGACTTTGACCGGGACCTACGGATCGTCCGGAAGGAAAAGAAGACGGCCAGCAAGGTTACCGGCAAGATGGTCGACACGATCCTCCAGGTCCATTACCATATCCGCCCGGAGGCGCTGAGGCTTTTCATGGAGGACCCGAAGCTCTTTGCGTCGGCCGTATACTTGTATTGCTTGCGGGTATTCACGCTGGCCTATCGCAAGAGCTTGACGTTGGCGGACCGACGTCTCTTGAGCCGCTGACCTTGAGGCGAGGCGGATGGTTCCGGTGTGGCTGATCGGGACGGTCCTGGGCCTATTGACCGGCGGCGGTCTGGTCTTGATGTTCCTGTGGGGC
>JANXAA010000418.1 GCA_025061865.1 Acidobacteriota bacterium
GGGCCGGCAGGGCGTGATCATCCCGGCGGCCAATAGGCGGCACCTCTGCTTGCATCCCCGGGTCGTCCGGGCCGTCGAGGCCGGCCAATTCCATGTCTACGCCGTCCAGCGGGTCGAGGAAGCCATCGCCATCCTGACAGGGCGGCCGGCCGGCGAGTGGAACCCCCAGACGGGTCAATGGGACCCCCCCGATGGGGTATTTGCCCAAGTCGACCGACGTCTGATAGAATTAGCCCGATACGAAAGAGATTTTGGCAAAGAGTCCTCTAAGACTGAGCCCCCCGGTAATCGGGAGCAGGACCCCGGGTAGCCCCCAAGAGGCAAGCAAGAAAGGAGCAGGGAGGCGCGAAGGAAAGGAAGCAACAAAAGAGAAGCGGTCTTCGATAGCTCGTCCACTCGACCTTCTGTTCTCCTACCGTTGGGGGCCTAACTTCGTGGCGATGGCCGTCAAGGAGTCGGAATGCCGTCGGACAAAGACCTCTATGTCGTCACGTGCTTTAATTGCACGGCCGAATTCGAGGCCGTCGAGGCGGCTTGGTGCAGTCACGACCCCCAAAATCCGACGAAGATCTGTCCTTACTGCTTGCAGTGCTTCTGTGAGGCCCCTCTCGAGTACGTCCAGAAGTTCTGGCAGGATGCCCCGATATCGCTCCGCCAGGAACACGAAAGCTTCCGAAGTACTCGCCATCCCCTGGGGAACCTTCTCGTCCAGTCCGGCCTCCTGACGCTCGAGCAGGTCGCCGTCGCCTTGGCCGAACAGCGGCGGACTAACGAACGCCTCGGCGAAGTCTTCGTCCGTTTGGGTCACCTGACGGCGGCCGAGCTCGAGTACTTCTTGAAACTTCAGGACTTCCGTTTGCCTCAGCCCCTCCGACCTGAGCACGTCTACCGAGAGGCGTTAAATAAGCTGACGCCGACTTTCTGCCTTCAAAACTGGCTCGTCCCTATCGCCCTGGACACCGTCGGCAAGCGCCGGTTCCTCGTCGTGGCGACCGTCCACCGCATCCAGCCGGAAGTCATGGAGGAGATTCGGGAACAGCTCCTGGCCCATCCCGTCCCCTTCCTGTGTGAGGCGGCTGACGTCCTGCGGGCGCTTCGGCCCTTCATGACGGCGTCTGCCCCCGTAGAAACGGCGGCGACTCTGGACTCGGCGGCTGATGCCCGTCGATGGTTTACCCAGCTCCTGAAGATGGCGACCGCCCGGAATGCGACGGAGATTTACATCGAGCCAGGTCCCTGGGAGATCAGCGTACGGCTCCGTATCGACGGCGTGCTTTACAAATCCCAGGGCCTAGCCCTCTCCGCCGGGGCGGCCCTCTTTGACTACATCCGCCAGTTCGCCCGTCTGTCCCCGGCGGTCTCCGGGACGCCCCAGAATGCAGTCTTGGACCTCAAACTCCAAGGCCAGCCGTACCGCCTGCAGTTCCACATCCTGCCCGGCACGCGGGGCGACCACGTGGACATCCGGATCATCCACACGGGCCGCTTCCTCCGGCCCCTCGAGCGCATCGGGTTCCTCCCTGCACAGTGGGACCAGGTCCAAGCGGCCCTGGCCCGCTCCCAGGGGCTCGTCGTCGTCTCGAGCCCGCCCATGCATGGCGCCATCACGACGGGTTACGCCATCCTGCATTACCTCTGCCAGGCCCGTCGACGGGTCGCCATCATCGAAACGGTCGTGCGCTACCCGCTGGCGGGAGCGATTCATTTGACAGTAGACCTCGGCAAACAGCAGGACATCCTGGCCTTTGTCCGGGAGGCCCAGGCCCGTCAGGTCGACGTCGTCTACCTGGAAGCCATGCCGGGTCCCGAGACGGCCCGGGCTGTCTTGGAGGCATCTGCCGAGCGGCTTTGCATCGCCGAGGCGAATGCTAACAGCGTCTGGGGCGTCCTCCACTGGCTCCGGGAGCTGGCCATCGACGCCCCGACGACGGCTCAACGGCTGAACCTCATCCTGAATCAACGCTTGGTCCGAAAGGTCTGCGATGTCTGTGTCCGGGAGGCCAGCATCCGGCCCGAGCTGTGGACCCGTATGGGGTT
>JANXAA010000419.1 GCA_025061865.1 Acidobacteriota bacterium
GGCTCCTACGGCGCCCTCCTCGACAGGACCCGAGCGAGTGCCCTCCAGAGCGGCCCGCACGTGCTCTTTTCGAATGGCCCGCTTCCGGATGTCGTTGAGCCATCCGTCGTTGCATTCGGCCACGACGGGGTTGATCGACCGGACGTCTTCGTTACCCGGCAAGCTCAACATAAAGTCCAGTAGCGCATCGGCGGCTGTGAAGATGCTCAGCGTGTTTGTCAGGACGACAGGCGTCTCCAGCTCACCCAATTCCTCGACCTGACTGAGACCCAGGAGCTTCCCGAAACCGTTCCCGACGGCGATGGCGGCCGGGACTTTTTCTCGGAACAGGTTGCCCGGGTGGGGTCGGACGACCGTCACGCCCGTACGGACGTCGTCGCCCTCGACCCGGGTGACGTGACCGACCTGCACGTCGGCGACGTCCGTGATGGCATTCCACGGACCTGGCGGGAAGACGCCTGGTTCGATCCCGAGTTCCCGTGCACGGAAACGGCCTTCGGCGGCCATTGCTTCACCGGTCAATAATAAGCTCAACCAGACGACCCAGCCCGCTCCGACGACCCATCGGACGGGGTTGCCCCACTGTCCGCGAAGAATCCCGTGCCCCATGCTTCAGTCCCCTTCGCTGAGCGGCTCGGGTCGCCAGGCGTAGCCCATGCCCCGGACGGCGACGAGCCAACGTCCGCAGGGACCCAGCTTGCGGCGAATGTTCCAAATGTGGACGTCGACTGTCCGGGGCTGAGCCTCTCGGGTCTCGCCTAGGGCATCCAGGATTTCCTCTCGGGTAAAGACCCGGCCCCGGCCCTCGGCCAGGAGTTCGAAGATGCGGTACTCCGTCGCCGTCAGGGGGACCGTCTGGTCGCCCTGAGTTACAACCCGGTCCTGAGGGCGCCACATCAAGGGACCCCACCGGCGAAGACCTCCCGGGACGGCTACCTCCGGTGGCACAGGCTGGGCGCGGCGGAGCAAAGCCGCCAGGCGAGCTTGGAGTTCGGCCGGCCGGTAGGGCTTGACGACGTAGTCGTCGGCGCCAGAACCCAGGCCCCGGACGACGTCTCGTTCAGCACCCCGGGCTGTCAAGACCAGGATAGGCAGATGGGACCACTGAGGGTGCCGCCGAATTTCCCGAACCAGGTCGAGCCCGTCCCACAGACCCGGTAAGAGGACGTCGATGATCGCCAAGTGGACATCGGGGAGCGGTCGCTGATTCAAGAACGTCCAGGCCTTTTCGGCATCCTCGAGGGCCGTCACCCGATAGCCCCAACCGGCCAGCTGAAGAGCCAGGAGCCTCCGCAGGTCAGGGTCGTCCTCGACAAGCAAGACGTGACGAACAGATGCCTGTCGCATGGGCTGAGTTTGGGAGTTCGGCAGATGGGCAGATAGGGAAATGGGAAAGGAGTAACTAAGGGGCGAAAAAGCAGAAAGTCGGCGCAGCGGGGAAGGGACAGCGAAGCAAAGAGCCCCGGCTCCCCAGAGTCCTGGTTTCCTCCTCGAAAGAGGGTCGTATATCCATCCCTCTTCCTGGGGAAGAGGGAGTGGACTCCCCCTTTCTTATCCGCCCCACCGGCCTATCGGCCCATCTGCCGACCTGCCGAATCCCCTAATGCCCCACCTATCACGTTTATCGCTGGGGCGGCTTCTTCTCGGAAGCTTTCGGCGGTGTGACCAAGACCGGCCGGTCGCAGGGGAGCGCGCGTGCCTTGGCGGCGACCTGATCGGCCTGAGGGCTGACGGGGTCCATCTCCAGGATACGGAAATATAGGCGTTTGGCCTCACAGAGCTCACCAGTCTTCTCGTAAAGCTGGGCCAATTGGTATACCGACTCTAAGTTTTGGGGCCATTTTTCGACGATGGTCCGGTACTGACCGATGGCGTCAGGGATCATATTCAGACGCTCCAGGATCCGGGCGAACAGTAGACGGGGACCCAACTCGTCGGGAGCCAGGTCGACGGCTTTCCGAGCCGTAAAGAGGGCTCGGGTCCACTTGTCTTGACGGATGTAAAGACGTGTTAAGTTGAAGTAGACGGC
>JANXAA010000041.1 GCA_025061865.1 Acidobacteriota bacterium
GAGACGAAGACATTGGTCGAGACGATCCACACGCGCACGACCGGGACGTCTGCCCCGGACGGGATCCGAAACGACCGTAGCCAGGCCGTAGAGTGCCCAGGCGGTGACACAGGCCTCGGGCTCGTGGGGTCAGCCGATGTCTCGTCGGCCGAGAGCGTATGAGTCGAACGGGCCGTAGCTGCTAAAGGCAAGTCCCCGCGTGCACCCCCCTGGCAAAAAATCTCAGCCGGCTGAGCCCTTTTAGTCACGTCCGCCCCAATCCGCAGACCGCACCACCACGGCGGCGACCAGGCCCATGCCGGCAGATTGAAATCCGGCCGGACCGTCTCTACGGGGAATGACCAACATTCAGGGGTCGCGGGCGCAGCGACCAGTGTGCAGATGCGGCCGTCGTCGGATGTGAGACCGAACCACAGACGACGGCCGTCGTCCCACGCGGTCACGCCCTGGGGCCATGTCATCCGGGTCGACGGAGATGAAGTGCTTTCCGAAAATGCAAGAAGCTCAGTCGGTGTAGCCAGCCAGACCGTACCGTCCGTGACAGCCCAAGCACGGGGGGCTTGCCAGCGTTCGTCTGACCATCGGACCGGCGAGGCGTCCTGCGAGGCGTCCGACGGCCAGAAAACGACAGCGCCCTCCGCGGGCAGCCAGGCCGCCCAGCCGTGGCCTGTCCATCGGAGCTCGGCTACGTCGCCGGGCGCAGTCCATTCGACGACCGGCTCGACGATCAATTGCACCGGTCCCAGCCGGACCGTACAAGCCAGCAAGCAGAGGCATACAAGATAGGGGATGGAAAATCCGATAGACCCGATGAGGTCCCAGGGGCCGGGTCTCGAGGCCCCCCAAAGGGGGGTTATGGATCTCGAACCCTCAGACTCCAAAACGCTTCGGGGGGCCTGGACGGCTTCATTTTCCCAAGCCGAATCATTCGTCCTTGAGAAGCAAGTTCGCAGAAGGAGTCTCATGAGTCCTATGGGACAGGGCACCTTCCCTTAACTCTCCTCCCACTGACAATGAGTTCGAGTCTCTGGAATTGGGAATTCCGTGTCCCTCTATCATAGGATCCCTGAGACCCGATGCTCGGGACTTCTTCAATGGGTACCCCCGAAGAAGTCGCGCATCCGGCGGAACATCCGTCTCTGCTGGGGTGCAATGTCAGGGTGATACTTACGGGCCATCTTCTCCAAGATAGCCCGGTCTTCCTCATCGACCTGCGCAGGAACGACGACCTTCACTTGGACGTACAGGTCACCGTGACCATTTCCTTGGACCCGAGGCATACCCCGGCCCGGGATTTTGATGATTGTGCCGGGCTGGGTGCCGGGTTCAATGTGGAGCACCTCCTTTTGGCCATCCAGGGTCTGGATCTCGACCTCGTCTCCGACGAGGGCCTGAAAGATGCTGATCGACTGTTCGACGTACAGGTCATCACCCTGCCGGCGGAAAATGGGATGTTCCTGGACCTTAATAAGGACGTATAGGTCTCCCGCTGGTCCTCCGCGGATGCCCGCATCCCCTTCCCCACGCAGACGGACTTGCATCCCGGTGTCCACACCCGGCGGGATGCGGACCTCGATAGTCTGAGTGTCGGCCACCCGACCCTCACCATGACAATGGGTGCACGGATTGGTGATAATCCGACCGAGACCGCCACAACGAGCACAGGTCTGGCTGATGAAGAGAAAGCTCCGTTGAGCTTGCATCATACCCGTACCCCGACAGGTAGGGCACGTCTGGTCACGGTAACGGCCCTCGGTCCCCGCGCCCTGGCATTGGGAACAGACGACCCGTTTGGGGACCTTTAGGGAGACCGTCTTGCCCCGATAGGCGTCTTCTAAGCTGATTGTCAAGGTGTACTGGAGGTCTTCGCCGGGGACAGCGTCGCTCGGACGGCCCGTACGGGAGGACTCCCAGGCCCAAGGCCAGCTGAAGTGGAAGACGCGCTCCCATCCGCCATTCATGAACCAGCGGAAGATGTCCTCAAAGTCCCGAAAGATCTCGGGATTCCAGTATCGGCCGGGGTCAGCGCCGACGTGCCGATGGAGGCCCTCGGTGCCATAACGGTCATAGATGGCCCGTTTCTCCTTATCGATCAGGACCGAATAGGCCTCCGTGATCTCCTTGAATTTCTCTTCGGCCTCCTTGTTGCCGGGATTTCGGTCCGGATGGTACTGGAGAGCCAATCGACGGTAGGCCTTCTTGATTTCTTCTTCGGTAGCGTTCCGGGACACACCCAGGATGGCGTAGTAATCCTTCATAGCCAGTGCCCCTGTAACTCGAATTGGAGTGTTGGGTGTCAGGTCCTCATAGGTCCAGGAAAAGCCTGATCCCAGACCCCTTAAACCCCAGTTCGCTGGTGCCGGGGGCGGGACTCGAACCCGCACGGGCGTGACCGCCCAGGGGATTTTAAGTCCCCAGTGTCTACCGTTCCACCACCCCGGCCCTGAGTCCGGACAGCGGACTTCCATTATATAGTAGGTCGAGGCGTGACGACGTCATAGGCAGATACCAGCGTGCTTGCCTGACATTTATGATGGGCAATGTGTAGGGCCTGGGCCCAACCCAGGCCGACTGGGCCGCCACCGTCACCGGCGGTGTTCAGACGTCGGTATCGGGACAAGGTGACGCTGCCATGACTGGCGGCGTTCCGGGGTGTGGAATCGACGATGCAGAGAGGGCGACCACGCGAGGGTCCCCCACACGGCCTGCCCTATCTACCTGCTACCCACTGGTCAACCTGCCTACCTGTCCGCTTGCCCACATAAGGGAACCTGTACACCGTAGGCCTGCGCCCGGCGGCAGAGGTCGCCAGTCACACCCGTCAGGCCTTGGAGACGATAGTACTCGACGAGGCCCCCGTAGGCCTCAGCCGAGCGGGGATCCCGCTCGAGGACCCGTTCCCACGCCCGCACGGCCGCCCGAGGATCGCCGAACCGGTACTCTAATCGGGCGACCAAGCGGGCCACGGCGACGTCGTCGGGCCGGGCCATCTCGAGGGCCTCGGCCGACCGACCCGTCCGTTCATACAGCAGGGCTAGACCGTAAGCACCCGTCGCCTGATAGGCCCACCGGCCGCGCATGAACTCAAAGACCCACTCGGCCAGACCCGCCTGCCCGGTCTCCAGGGCCCGCAGGCCGACCTGCAAGAGGGCCGCCCGGGTCGCGTCGTCCTCGGGGGCCTGCCGGAGCCATTCGAAGGCCTTCTGGAGATCTCCTTCCTGCAACGCCAATCGCCCTAAGCCCTGATAGGCGGCCCCGTAAGATGCGTCCCGGGTCAGGACCTCCATGTAAATCGTCTGGGCCGCCCCCCGAAGGCCGGCATCGACCAGGAGCCGGGCCAGCCGATCCCGGAAGTCCAGACTCGCCCGGTCGCCCCGCCCGTAGGTCCGATCGGCCACTTGCAGAGCCTCCCAAGTCGCGGCGTCCAGGCCCTCCCACTGGCCCGACCGGACACGCCCCACGATGTCCCAATAAGCTAAGTCGGGGTTTCGACTCCGGCGATCCCGAAGGCGTTCAAGGAACGCCTCTGTCAAGCCCATCTCGGGATAGGTCGCCGCCAACGGTAGAGCTTGCCAGAGAGTCTTCGGATTCCCCCCGTCTAAGACGGCTTGCAGGACCGACCGGGCCGCTTCGGTAAAGCCCCGGTGAACCAGAAACTCCGCCAGCTCCGGCCGCAGGTCCGGCGGCGTGATTCTCTCAAGGAGTTCGGGCCGCCCGAGCCGAATAAGATGGCCGTATACCCGCGAGGCCAGGCTCGGGTCCCAGCGGACGGCCTGCCGGAAGGCCTCGAGGGCCTCGTCGATACGGCCCCAGACCCAGCAGAAGAGACCCAATTCGTACCAGAGAGAGGCCTCTGAGGGGATGATGGTCCGAGCGTCCCGCCAGAGTCGCTCGGACCACCGGGACGGAGCGCCCGTCCGCCACAGGAGGTCGGCCAGGTTCCGACGACTTACGTAGTCCTGGGGATTCGTCACCGAGGCCATCACGTAGGCGGCGACCGCCGAGGCCGTGTTCTCAACGGAGGGGTCCGTCGGCATCTCCAGCACGCCGAGATACTGATACATTCGGGAAGTGCCTCGCCCGGCGGTGAGAAGTGCTCAGGCTCGGCGAAGCCCCTCTGCCGAGGCCGGCGTCCCCTGCCGGACGGCCTGGTAGAGGTCCTCCTCGACCCGCTCGATGGTATACAGCCGAAACGACTGCACGATGAAGGCTACTGCTGAGATGACCCCGACCCCGCTGGCCAGGACTGCCCGAAGCCTGACCCACCTTTCTCCCCGTGGGAAAGAGGCCGGCGGTAAGGGCCTCCCCTCCCTTTCTTCCCACCGAACTCCCAAACTGCCGGACGGCTGAACTGCCAGGCTATGGCTCATATCCACGTGCCGCATGGCGATCATCAAACCCACGAGGACCATCGCCAGCAGGACGTTCGTCGGAATCCGCAGGTCCAGGTCGACCAGGCTATCGAGGACAAAATACGCCAGGCCTATCTGACAGCCCCACGCCCAGAGACCCAACGTGCCGCTCCGGATAGGCGTCCGCCGGAACCATCGAATGAGGGCTACCAACCACACAGCTAAGGCCGTCAGTCCGACGAGGCCCGTGTCGCTGACCCACTGAAGAAGCTCGTTATGGGCGGCGTTCCACTGACCGGTCGAGTAAAACGACTGGACTGAGTAAAAAGCCTCCCCAAAGGTCCCCAGGCCCGTCCCCCAGACCGGGAACCGGCTAATGAGTCGCAATGTGTCCCACCACGCCCTCAGCCGGCGCCCGGGTTCCAACTCGAGTTCCTGAGGAATCAAGGCCAGCCGTTCGAAGATCGGTCGAGGCCCGACCCACAGGAAGAGGGCCAGGCTGAGGAGTAACAAGACGATCAGGGGCCGGACCCATCGGTGACGTCCCCCGTCCGCCCGAGACGCCGGGTCCAAACCGAATACCTCTGGCCCTACCCTTTGCTCTTTGCCCTTTACGCTTTGCCCCTCCCCCCCGAAGCCGGGTGAGGGAAAGCCCCATCGTTTACCCGTGACTTCCTATTCTCCCGACGATTTATCCCCCGGGGCACCCCCAGGAAGAGCATCCCCGCCAAGACCAAGAGCGTCGCACTAATGCCACCCCGAGACCGGGAAAAGCCGATTCCTAACATGATGGCCAAAATCCCCAGAGTCAGCATCGGGAAGAGGCCACTCGCCATGTTCAGGACGACCCGCACGCGTCCCCAAAAGTTTCGGGGAAGCTGACGTCGAAGCTCTTTCCACCAACCGAGCCATACAGCGATGGCCACCGGCAGACTCAGCCCCAGGAAATCCACGTAGTGGTTGGCGTTATAGAATGAGCCTGACGCCCGTTCGACAGTCGCCCGCTCGGCGGCCGGCCACGGCAGATGGCCCGTCCAGTAACCGAAAAGTCCGTACAGGGCCTGAAATACGGCTAAGACAACGATAGCCCCGAGCGTCCATCCGATAAGGGTCCGATCCCGCCAACCATACGCCACGGCAAAGGCGACGGCCCCGCAAGCGGCCCAGTCCATCAGGTCGTGCCACGTCCCCTCCGGCCAGATCGAGAGCGGACGACGGTCTCGACCGGCCCAGCCCGGCGGTAACAGGGTCCGGACCGCATCCCCCTGGGGAATTTCATCGAGCATGGCACGGAAGGCCTCCGGCCGGGCCCGCTCCCAGACCCGGGCCGTCTCGGGAGCCACGACCTGCAGGATGTCCATCGGCAAGGGCACTAACGTCAGGAGGACAGACCCGAAGAA
Organism: Acidobacteriota bacterium; assembly: GCA_025061865.1. GTDB lineage: Bacteria > Acidobacteriota > HRBIN11 > HRBIN11 > HRBIN11 > HRBIN11. The sequence continues at coordinate 5,753 of JANXAA010000041.1, forward strand.
CCCGGCCAGGCCGGCCCACACCCGAAGCGGCAGACGGCCCGCCGGTAAGTTCACCCAAGACCGGTTCAGGACCACCATCAAAAAGAGGAGACCCGCCCCTACATGCAGGACAAGCCGCTCTGGCGGGAGCGTCCCGCCCCATCGCCACATCGTGAAGCCCAGGAGGCCAACGACCCAGCCCCACCCGAGAGCTCCGACGGGCCCGATTTGCAGAAACCTCCGCCCTATTCGCATGATGCTACCCTCCCCCGCCAGGACGCGGAATACAAGATACGAACTCGATGTACATATTAGAAGACGCCCGTCCGATCGCGGGCGGCTTGGTAGCCCCCGACGCTACCATGACGGGCGGCGTCCCCCTGTCCGAGCACCAGCAATGATACCAGCATCATCCCGTCCGAACGATGGGAGTTATCCCGGCGTCCCTTTGTCTATCTTCCATACGATGATGTCCTTCCTACGAACCCATGGGACGGCGAGCTTCTGGAGCTCGACCAGGCGCCGGATCTTCTCCTTAAAAGGGAGCTTCGACCGCTCCTTTCGAGCCGCCTCTCCTTCCCGGTACCGTGCGGACCGAATCCAGACCCTTTCACCCATGACGGTCTTCCGCTCATCGGACATCGGGGGTCTCCGGCAAGGCCGCAAGCTTCTCATGCAGTCCGTGTCGATTCAAGACGTTTGCCAGGTACCGGTGGTCTATCTCGGCTTGCTCCCAGAGGAGTCTCGCTTTCCAGAGGTCCTTCTCTCGGCCAGACCTCAAGAACAGGGCGATCAGGTATTCAGAGGTCATGACCTTCGCGGGGCCGCCCTCGTATTCGACCGCCGCCTGTTCGACGGCCCCCCGTTCCAAGGGATCGCTGGTAGGATGTCGACCAGGATGCCTTTGATGAGGATCCGGTGCCCCTGCCCCACGTACCCCTGGCTGTGAAGGTATTCAATAGCACGATAAGTCTGCCTGCATTAACCGACGGCTCTAAGACGACGAAGATGTCCAAGTCCTGCCTAAAGAAGGGCTCCGTCCACCTCAGGGCCCCGATCGCGCCCCGATAGCGGAATCTTTGATCAACCCATGTTCCTCGAGTCCGTTCATGACCCAGAGAGCACTTCACATGGAACTCACCCTCGGGTAGCCCGACTGCCAAGACCCAGAGACACGGAGATGCAGATGCCTCTCATGATAGGACGCCCGGGACGCACGGCGTCGTCGATGACGACCCACGGCGCGATTCCGTCCTCAACCATGGCCGCTTCTGCACAGGAATTCCGATTCCCCTGTCACGTCGGATGGAGTCGTAAAGCGATAGGTAGAGCGGAGCGCAGGTGTTTCGCCTGTGGAAGCGCAGACCCCCAGCCCGCTTTCCGGAGCGCCGCCCTGACGACGGCATCCTTTCTCCCCCGCCTGCCTATCTGCCTAAAACGGCTACCCGTCCCGCCATTACTCTGTCACTCCCTATAGATTCTTGACATGCTCGCCCCTTTTGTGCTAAAAAGATACTATCAGGGGCTTTTTTCTGGCCCTTTTTGGGAGTCAGAAGGCGGAGCTATATCTATACGTTGATTTCACCCTAGTTTCTCTTTGGAACGAGGGGACCCGCCAAGTGCTCCTCCCCTGGGGAGAGGCCGGAGGAGAGAGAATTACTTCTCGCTTCTCTGGAAGCCACGCCTGTCACCTGGGTCGGACGGTGAATCAAACGGTTCAGTCCCCAGAAATCAGGGAACCATCGCCCCCTCATCTCGCTGTTCCCTCATCATCCCATCACTCCATCACGCCCCTCACCGTCATCCGTCCCAAACGGGGCTGGTGGGACCTCAACCTCCGGGAGCTCTGGGAATACCGGGAACTCCTGTACTTCTTCGTCTGGCGGGACGTTAAGGTCCGTTACAAACAAACCCTCATCGGGGCCGCCTGGGCCATCATCCAGCCCTTCATGACGATGGTCGTCTTCAGCCTGTTCTTCGGCCTTCTGGCCCAGATCCCCTCTAACGGTCTACCCTACCCCGTCTTCTACTACAGCGCCCTACTCCCCTGGATGTACTTCGCCGGCTCACTGACCCACGCGACCCACGTCATGGTCGAACACCAGCGGGTCATCACCAAGGTTTATTTCCCTCGGCTCATCCTGCCCGTCGCTGCCGTCCTATCTGGTTTGGTCGATTTCGGCATCGCTTTCATGATCCTAATCGTTATGATGGCCTTTTACGGTATCGGCCTGACGCCGTCGGTCCTCTGGCTGCCGGCCTTTCTCCTGTTGGCCCTGACGACAGCCCTGGGCGTCGGCCTCTGGCTGTCGGCCCTCAACGCCATCTATCGGGACGTCCGGTACGCCGTCCCGTTCCTCGTCCAACTCTGGATGTTCGCTTCGCCGGTCGCCTATCCCGGCAGTATCGTCCCAGAGCGATGGCAGTGGCTCTACGGGTTAAACCCCATGGCCGGTGTCATCGAAGGTTTCCGATGGGCCCTGACAGGCCAGGTTCACTTGCCGAGCCTCCTACCCGTCTCGGTCGTAGCCGTCGCCTTGGTCCTTGTCGGCGGCTTGTTTTACTTCCGCAAGATGGAAGGCACTATCGCCGACCTGGTCTGACGGATCAGAAATCGAAGGGACGGTCGGTCCCGGATAGGTTGAGACAAAGTTCCGATGGTATAGGATGCGAAGCGAAGCGCTCCCGTCGAACCTGAAAGGGACATGGGGCATCGTTCAAGAGGCTCTCTATTGCCTATAGGGCACGAAGGTCCCGATGATCAGGTTCAGAAATGCCTTGACAGGCCCGTTAAAACAGGCGCTGAGATACGAGCTAACCCGCTATGAGTGACGTCGCCATCCGCGTCGAAAACCTGAGTAAACGCTACCGCATCGGTGAGCGGGAGCGCTACTACGCCCTGCGGGACGTCCTCACCCGCGCCTTCAGGGTTCCCTTCCGCCGCTGTTCCTCGGGCTCTGCCTCCACCGATGCTCCAAAGTGGATCTGGGCCCTTAAGGACGTCTCCTTTGAAGTCAAAAGGGGCGAAGTCGTCGGTATCATCGGCCGGAACGGGGCCGGCAAGACGACCCTCTTGAAAATCTTGGCCCGCATCACGGAACCGACGGAGGGCTACGCCGAAGTCCGGGGTCGGGTCGGATCCCTCCTAGAGGTCGGCACGGGCTTCCACCCAGAACTGACAGGCCGGGAGAACATTTACCTGAGCGGCGCCATTCTGGGTATGAAAAAGGCCGAGATCGACCGGAAATTCGACGAAATCGTGGCCTTCGCTGGGGTCGAAAAGTTCATCGACACGCCCGTGAAACACTACTCTACCGGCATGCACATGCGTCTGGCTTTCTCGGTGGCCGCTCACCTGGACCCGGAGATCTTGCTTGTAGACGAGGTCCTAGCCGTCGGCGACCTGGAGTTCCAGAAGAAGTGTCTGGGCAAGATGGGCGACGTGGCCAAAGGCGGGCGTACGGTACTTTTTGTCAGCCATCAGATGAATCAGATTCGCCGTCTATGCGAACGAGTCCTCTGGGTAGACGCCGGTCACATCCGCCAGGCCGGCCCGACCCATGAAGTCGTCAGTGCCTACGAGACGGCGATGACGTCGGGCGCATGGGCCCAGTCCGTCCACCCTGAGGCAGCCCAGTTCAAAGCCCGCTTTCTCCGCTGGGAAATCGTCGAACCCCGTACAGATCAGCCCAATGTGGTCGCCACTGCTGGACCTATATCGATTAGGTTCATTTTGAGAGTCAATCAGCCAATCCACACCGGAGTCCATGGCCTTCACTTATTCAGTTCTGAGGGGCAAACGGTTTGGGGCGTAGCCATAATGCGACTTACGCTCGAAAGTGGATTGTATGAATTTCTATATAATTTAGACACCTTGCCCCTGCGCCCGGGAGCCTATTTCTGGTTAGCTACCTTCTACGATGGAGCAGAAACTCTCGATTACTGTTGGTGCCCCCCCGAACTCATCGTTGCGACGCCCCTATGGACGCATCCGCAGGACCGATGGGGTGGATTATTAAACATACCATATAGGTTTGATATTAGAATAATTAACGATGATTATAAAATTCACTAAATATCTATATTGGCGCCTGCCTGCTACGATTCGACCTCCGTGGCCCACACGGTTACCCTTTGGCGCCTGGTGGGTAATTTACAGAGACCCCGCCTCTATCGCGGTCCTGGATGACAGATGGGAATACGCAGAACGTCAGTTTGTTTGTCAATTTCTTCAAGCCGGTATGACTTTCATCGACGTCGGAGCGAATCTTGGATTCTACACTCTTTTGGCATCTTCCTTAGTCGGCCCTAAGGGTAAGATCGTGGCTTTTGAACCGGTCCCTTCTGTTAAAAAAAGGTTGACGCTCCATGTTATTTTAAATCGATGTAGCAACGTGTCGGTAGAAGGAACCGCCTTAGGGGATATCGCCGGGGAACGGGATTTCTTTGTCGTGACAGACCACACGGACATCAGTAGCCTGCAACCTCCAGATAGTAGGTACAACTGTAAAAAAATAAAAGTCGTCACGACGACTTTAGATAGATACATAAAAAATAATGACATTCAAGCGATAGGCCTCATAAAAGTCGACGTAGAGGGCGCGGAGTTACAGGTATTGAGGGGGTCTCTTGGGTTATTAAGTCGTAAACCTCGTCCCGTTTGGCTCATAGAATTAATCGATGCTAACACCCTCCGGTTCGGTTATTTAGCGAAAGAGGTCGTTCAATTTGTTAAACAAAAAAGTTTTTTGTGGTTTTCTATCGATAAACGGGGGACCTTACGACCGCTCCGGGAAGATATGGAAAGCTTCGATAACGTCGCCGAGCGCAACTTTGTCGCGGTCCCGGAAGAACGCTTACAAGAAGTCGGCCATTTGATACAGGTACCTGAATGGTCCTATTGAGATCGACGATGAGAACTGGGTTATGGAATGTACGAAAGGCTACCGCATAAGCCAGCCGACCCCAGGCGAACGAAAGTCGCCTGGCCAGAAACCGTCCACGAAAGATT
>JANXAA010000420.1 GCA_025061865.1 Acidobacteriota bacterium
GAACCTTGTAGCAACGGACCCGGGTGTAGTGGTCTACGTCACCCGGCTTCGTCGGGCCGACGACCGGATGGATGAGTAGGACGCCCCCGACCCGCTCGGCGGCGGTCTTCGTGATCCACTCGTGGGCCCGGTGGATGGGATTCCGGGTCTGGAAGGCGACGACGTTCGAGGCGCCCATCGCTGCCAAGCGCTGTCGAACTTCCCGGGGCGTCCGCCGCAGTTCGGGAAAGTCGTAGTACTTAGGTAGGTTCAAGACCTTCAGGGGACCGCTGACGTAGTATCGCCCCCATGACGACATTTCAGCGACCCAAGGATGGTGTGGGTCAGTCGTCCCGTAGACCTGCCGGGCCTCGACGGTCGGGTCCCAGGAGAAAACTTCCTCGATGGTCAGGACGGCCAAGATCTCGTTTTTGGGCGACCGCAAGACGACGTCCTTTCCCAGGGGCGGCGGGTCGGCCACGGGGAGGGTGACGGGAATCGGAAAGACGAGACCATTGGCCAGCCGCATCTCTTCTAAGACCCGCGTGTAATCAGCCTGGCCCATGAAGCGGTCCAGGGGCGAAAAGGCACCCGTCGCCAGAAGCTCCAGGTCGCAGACCGAACGCCAGGACAATTGGATACTGGGTAAGTGCTTGGCCCGTTCGACCCACTCGACCCGCTCGTCGCCTGTAACCCGGAGATCCACCAGCCGGCCTCCGTAAGGCTCGATGAGCGTCCGCATCGACTATACTCCCGGAGGGATAACTTTATGGGAAGCGGGAAGTCTAAAGTGCGGGGCGGGATAAGGGAGATGAAAATACAGGTGCAGGATGCAGGATGCAAGATGCAGGGCGACGGTCTCAGGCCCCGGGTGCCGGGTCTCGGGAAGACGACGGACCCGTCTCAGGTGTCGGTCTGCCCTTCGTCTCCAAATGGTGCCTTCTGCATCCTGCATCTTGCGTCCTACATCTTATATCCGGTATCTTGCCTCCGCGGAGGAAGCGATGGCCGTACGGGTCGAGCGGTATCGGTTCACGGTCGATGACTACGACCGGATGCGAGTAGCGGGGATTCTCACGGAAGACAGCCGGGTCGAGCTGATTGGGGGGGAGATCATCGCCATGGCGCCCATCGGAAGTCGGCACGCGGGGTGTGTCAAACGTCTGGTCCACGCATTGAGCCTACAGTTGGCCGGTCGCGCTATCCTGAGCGTGCAGGACCCCATTCGTTTAAGCCGTTACACGGAGCCTCAGCCGGACGTGGCGCTGTTGCGGCCCCGGGAGGACTTCTATGCGTCGGGGCATCCGGGGCCGGGGGACGTCGGGCTGGTCGTCGAGGTGGCCGAGACGTCGGCGGATTATGACCGGACGATGAAGATTCCCCTGTACGGGCGGGCGGGGATTCCAGAGGCCTGGCTGGTAGACCTGGCGGAGGGGGTCGTGGAGGTATACCGTCGGCCGGGGCGGCGGGGGTACCGGCAGGTCGATCGACACGGGCGAGGTTCATTTCTTTCGCCTCAGGCCTGGCCCGACATCCGTCTGGCCGTCGACGAGGTAATAGGATAAGCCGAGCACAGCCCCCTGGGGTCCGCATGGGATGCGGGACGAGGCCCGGGCCTCGTCGACGGCGAATCCGTGAAGATCAGACCCCTCTACTCCGATCAGCTCTGCAGTGCCCCGTGGCACCCTCCACGGGGTACCCCCAGGATTGCCTCGACCTGTTCTAATCTCGGGACGAATACCCGTACCCAATATCAGTACACGACTTCAAAGGAATCCCACCGACCTGAGGGCGGAACCTCCGTCTCCTCGACCCGCTGGACGACGGCCGCCGGGGGACCTTCTTGGAGGTATACCCGCAGCTGGTCCAATTGCTCGAGCGTCCCTTCCGCATAGACCTCGACTCTTCCGTCCGGGAGGTTTCGAACGTAGCCCCGTAGGCCGAGCCGTCGGGCGACCCGCACGGCAAAGTACCGGTAGCCGACGCCCTGCACGATACCGCTGATGAGGTACCGTCGGGCGACCATCAGGCCTCTCCGATAAGGAAG
>JANXAA010000421.1 GCA_025061865.1 Acidobacteriota bacterium
CGGCCGAAGTAGAAAATACACGCCGGGCACGAAGAGCAAGACGAACAAGAAGAGGACGGCCGCCAACAGGCGCTTGTGATACACGCTCGGCATGTCAAAAAAATCGATCAGAATGATACGAATCCCATTCAAGGCATGGTACAAGACCGCCGCCGCTAGGGCGATCTCAAAAGGCTTAAACCAGGGAGCCGCGTAGACCTCACGAACAAGGCGAGTGTAGGTCTCCGGGTGAATCCGCACGACGAAGGTGTCCGCGATGTGCATGAGCAGAAAGAGCAAGATGCCCACGCCGGTCAACCGGTGGAAGACATACGCCCATTGTCCGACGCCGCCCCGGTAAATCACGGGAACACCTCCAGCCTTTGGGCTCGGGACCTAAAGAATCGAACAACCCATTATAGCAGGGCCATCCCGCCGTGGAAAATGCAGTCGGGACGGTCATCTCCCCTCAGGGGGTAAGGGCCCCCCTTGGGGTGGACCATGGAGGGGCGACCCGGCGGATCGCTCCTACTACCAGCGGGGCCGGCGGCCGTAGGGCACGGGTCCCGCCCTGCGTCGATAGGCCGATCCGGGTGAGACCCTGACTCTCCACGTCAGGATGGTGCCCGAGGTAGGACACCCGCATGAGAGTTGGCCCTTGAAGTTGCCTCCATCACTGGTGGCGTTCGGATCAGGATGGTACCGGGATGACTGCCGGTGTCCAGACAGGGGGACGCCGCCCAGGGCTGGCGGCATTCGAGGTTTGGGATCAAGTCTTTCACTGCATGCGCATGGGGTGCCCGAACGGGTTGCGCCTACTTCGACGCCGTGAACCGAGGGACTTGACATTCGGACCCGTCTCCTGATAGAGTACGACCTCCCTCCAGGGTATGGAGTGGGGTTGGGGAGCTACACATTCCTCTTCTTCGGAAGTCAGGCTCTAAGACGTCTGGGGTAAGGTCGGGGCGTATTTCCCCCAAGGGGGATGGGGTTTCCACCGTAAGGGGCGTATCCCGTGGCGTTGCGAGCGAGACGGCTGGGGTCCTCATATCCATCCTAACTTCCAAGGGAGGGGCTCTATGCGTCTCCGTAGCCTACCGGTTCTCACCTTCACGATCCTTCTGCTACTGGTCGCTGGTCCGGCATGGACCCTGCGACCGAAATTTCAGCCGCCGCAGGCCCCGACTGGCCTGCACCAAAAGGAGTTCTTCCGGCCCGAGCTGTACATCAGCATCCGTCATGAGGCGCTCCCCGACGTGATCGACCGGCTCCCGAATCGGTTGGCCTGGGAACAGCTCTTTCAGCGGTACGGTCGGGACTTTCACGTATACATCGACCCCCGGTCGGGAACGCCCAGCAACGTTATCGGCCACATCCCGATGATTCCGGGCACGGGCGTCGGGAACGCCGTGACCCTGGAGGACCTGAGTAAGGTCTTGGGCCGACCCGTATCGGTCGTCGATGAAAAGGTCGTGGCAGACCTTATCGTAAAGTTCATTCGAGACCATCAGGACGCCCTGCGGATCGATCCCCAAGAGTTAGGGTCCGTTCGGGCTGTGCAGGTCACCGACTACCTGTGGCAAGTCCACATCACCCAGCAGATTAAGGGGATCCCTGTGCGCCATGCCCATATCGTGGCGACCATCAACCACGGCAACCTGATCCTCTTCGGGACGGAGTCTTGGGGGCGAGTTAGCGTTTTGCCCCAAGCTCGGATTTCGGCCTCGGAGGCTCTGCGTCTCGGATTTGCCTATGTCGGCGGTCGAACTTCCGAAGACCGGCTATGGAAAGAACCGACGCTGGAGGTCGTGCCGGTGGCACCCCTGGAGTATCAAGTCGGGGACGCCTTCAACGGGCCGGTCGGCCTGGGTTATCGGCATCGCCTTGTGTGGGTCTTTGGGTTCGAACGGTCACCAGACTTGGCCCGGTGGGAAGTCATGGTCGACGCTCATACGGGGGAGGTGTTGGCCTTCCAGGACACGAATCTGTATGCCAAAAAGAAGATCGTCGGCGGCGTGTATCCCTTGACGAGC
>JANXAA010000422.1 GCA_025061865.1 Acidobacteriota bacterium
TGAACTCTCGTCCCAAGACGGTCTTTCGGATCTCGCCGTCCTCGACGACGACCTCGCCGGCCTTGATGACGTACCGAGGTCGAGCAAACATGCGGCCCGGGTCCGGGTCCTCATCGTAGATGACGATGTCCGCGTCCGCTCCGACGCCCAGGTGGCCCTTTTGAGAGAGGCCTAGGGCCCGGGCCGGGCCGGCCGACGTGATGATGGCAATTTCGAACAGTGTGTACGCCCGGTCGATGTCGGGGAGGACGATCCGCTTCAGGACCTTGGACGGCAGGGCCTTAAGACGCTCCCGGCGATAGTCGGCGTCCATCAGGAGGCGGATGATCTCCGGATACCGCCAAAAGGCACCTCCGTTGGGATGGTCCGTCGTCAGGAAGATCCGCCAGGGGTCTCGGACCAACAAGAGGAGCTCCAGACCCGCGGCCCACTGGACGGCATTGACCAGGCTTCGCTCCCGGTAGGCGTAGGGTACGATGCCGCACCCCGTCTCGTTCTCGATGTCCATGTTGCCCCACTTGTGGCCCGTCAGTTGATAGAGCAAGTACTGCCACGGCCCATCGGCCGTGACCGTGACGGTATCGCCGAAAAGGACGGCCCCGGCGTCGGCCGTCAGGTTCGAGTGGTCGTTCAGATATTCAGCGATGCGTGGGGTCTCAGACCGGAACGTCGACCAATCCTCGCCCCCATAGGCATGGAATTGGAGGTGGGCCAAGTGGGCCCGTCGGCCCTCCAGGAGCTTCATCGTCTCGAGGGTCGTGGCGAAGTTACCCGGTAAGCCCAGTCGATTGCAGTGAAGATGGAGGGGATGGGGTAGGCCCAGGTCCTCGGCTATCTGAGCCAAGGCACTGATGAGGCGGGCCGGCGTGACCCGCTGATAGCCGGGGACCGGCTCGAAGAGGCCCTTGACGTTTTGGCCCCACTTCCAGGCGGCGACCCCGCCGGGGTTGACGGCCTTGAGGCCATAGGCCTTGGCGGCCCATAGTAGCCAGGCGACGACGTGGCGAGCCCGCTCGTAGTCCTCCGCTTCCAGAAGGTCCATGACGATCTCGTTGTTCCCGATCAGGAGGTAACAGCCCTTGTCCACGATGGGGATGTCGTGGAGTTCCTCGTGGGTGTGCTTGGCCGTCAGGACCGGGACGGCGGCTTCGAAGATCGTCGTCCAGCCCATCGAGGCGTACATGTAACCCGTCGCGAAGGTCGAAGGGGCCACGCCGCCGATGCCGGCCCGCCGGACCGATGTGCGCTTCAAGACCGCAGCCCGCCGGTGGTCTTCGGGGATCATCTCCCGGGCGAAGTTGATAGCCGCCCCAGCGATATGGGTGTGGATGTCAACCCCACCAGGCAAGACGACCATCCCGGTCGCGTCGATGACCCGTCCCCCCGGTACGTCGGCCACGATGCGACCGTCGGCCACACAGACGTCCCGGCGGACCCCGTCCAGGCCGTGAACGGGATCATAAACCTTACCGCCCTGGATACGAAGCATCGTCTGCCCCATAGCGCGCTTGCAAGGCTCAGTCGTTTTGGGCAGGTCAGCAAATAAGGAGATAGAAGGCCCCGCCAACCGGAGTCCACTCTTACCTACCGTCATCCAGCCGTCACGGGACTTGAAAAATCATGCGCTCCGTGTTCCGGCACAGGCCGTTCTAACCCACTTCTCACGGGTCAATCGCTCTGCCAACTTAGAATTTCGACGAATTTCGACATTAGGTCTTGGGGAGTGGGTACCGGGTCTTCAGAAATCGGGGATCGGGGGTCTGGGAACGACCCCGAATCTACACGCCGTTACCCGCGCGTCGCCTCCCACACCAAAAGTTCAATTTCCTACCCACTCCATTCGCCTCCCCATCCGCTGGTCCGGGCCGCCAAGGTCTGGCGGATCCGGCGGAGGACCTCCTCATCGGTCGGGTACGGCGACCGGAGGGCCGGTCGGAGGGGGATCGGGACCTCGTCCATGCGGTAGACCGTCCCACCGGCGCTGATACCCGTGGCCGCCGTGAGAATCCC
>JANXAA010000423.1 GCA_025061865.1 Acidobacteriota bacterium
CGGCCACGCGTAATCGACCTCCCGCCACTGGGTCGGTTGAAGGGCGTAGACCTGGTCGATGCCTAACTGCTGGGGATACAAGGCGAAAGCACCCTTTAAGATCGTCTTCGCGTTCCCCAATAGGTCTAAAGTGACGCCCAGCCGGGGCGACAAGGTGTTCCAAGTGAAATCGACGGGCTTCTTCTCGGACCGACCTGCCGGCAAGATGTCCGGGACCATCGGATGAGCTGGCGCAAAGGCCTCCAGGAGGCTATTCTTCTGACTGTCAAACCGCAGGCCCAGGACTAGCGTCAACCGACCCAGGCTGTAGGTGTCCTGTGCATATAGGCTGATACGGCGGACTGTGTCGTGGTTGTTGTTCGGCCGAATAAACCACACCTCGCCCATCCCGGCCTCCCAGGTCGGGTCGTAGTACATGTAAGCGAAGCCGTTGCCGAAACCCGACTGGCTCTCAATCCGGGCCCGCCGGAAGGTTACGCCCAGCTTGACCTCATGGTTGCCGCCCAGGAACTCGCTCTTGTAGTAGGTCAACGACAGGACGGCGTCGAAGGTCGGCCGCTCGGTGTCGTACCAGAAATAGGTGTTCCGCCAGATACAGAAGCCAGTCCGGCAGTCATAGACGACGGGCTTGTTCGTCCCGCCCTTAGGGATGAGCTGGAAGTAAAGGAGGTTATAGTCGACCTTGAGCTGCAGGAAGAGGTTATCGGTAGCGAAAAAGTCGTCGATAAACTTAAAGAATGGACTAGGTCCCTTTTGGTCATAAGTCGTCTCCGGGGGCCGGTCGGCGGCCGCACCCCGGCCAAACTTTTTCTTGTCGCCCAAGAAGAATTGGAGCTCGGCATTGTGCTTGCCAAACTGAGCATTGACCTTCACGTTGTAGTTCAGCAGGATCGTCCGGTCATGCTGGTCCACATCCCCGGCGACCGGGACCAGCTGGTCGATGTCCTGTCGGCCATAGGCTGCCCAGAACCAGAGGTTATCCCGGACCAGGGGACCGCCCAGGTTGCCGCCCCAGTCGAAGGTGTTGCCGACCCGGGTCCCACGCGTGGCCGGTGATATCAGGCGATCCTCGGCCAGGAGGTCCTCGACATTGCTGGCCTGGAGACCCTGGGCCGTCCAGTAAAAGCGACCCCCGCCGCTGAAGCGGTTGCCGCCCCGCTTGGTGACGATGTTCAAATTCACGCCGCTCGTGAAGACCTCGACGTCTGCCCCACCAGTCGTGACCTGAAGCTCTTCGAACATGTCGAAGTCAAAGTAGGTCGGGGTCGCACCCAGGGCCGCCGGGTCGGTGATCGTGATCCCGTCCATCGTCCACTGGTTCGCATCCACCGAGGCGCCCCGGGCCGTGAAGTCCGACTGCTGGCCCGACTCGGAACCCCCGACGTTGGCCCGGTCGACGATGATCCCCGGGGCCATCTCCATCATGACCCAGGGGTCCCGGGCCGAAGGGACGTTTTGTAGGACATCCCGGGTCAGGTTCGTCGAGACCCGTGTGCTCTTTACGTCTACGACGGGCGCTGCACCCCGGACGACGACCTCCCCGATGGCGCCCGGCGCCATTTGCGCATTGACCTGGGTGCTGGCGCCGACCCGCACTTCCACTTCCTCCCGAACGACCGGCTGGAAGCCCTCTAAGGCAAAGCGGACTCGATAGTCCCGGCCGGGCGGCAGGTTCGGAAAGCGGTAGCGCCCGTCCACGTCCGTCAACACCGTCCGTTTGCCGATCAGGCCGGACTCGACCGTAACCGTCACTCCCGGCAAGGCCTTGCCCTCGGGGTCCGTCACGACGCCCCAGATTTCCCCCACGTTGGCCGCAATCTGTCCGTAAGAGGTCGCGGCCGCCACCAGGAGGGCCATGAAACTCGACGGGACAAACCATCGGCCTTTAGACATCCGGCACCTCCTTAGACTGAGGACTCGGTGTTGGGTATCGGGATGCGAGGAGACCCGTGTCGGATGCCCTGCATCCTGTCGAGAGGCAGAAAAGCTAACATGAGGGTCCGTTG
>JANXAA010000424.1 GCA_025061865.1 Acidobacteriota bacterium
CCTGGCAGCCCTCGTCGAGTACAGTTGGCCGGGAAACGTCCGGGAACTCGAACATACCATCGAGCGGGCCGTCGTCCTGGCTCAAGGTCCCGTCATTGACATCGACCTCCTGCCGGAACCTATCGTCCAAGCCGCCCGAGGCGTTCGGGCCGCCCCTATCGAGCGGGTCGATCGACGACTCAGCTTCCGAGAGCGGGTCGATAACTATAAGCGGGCCCTCATCCTACAGGCTCTCCGGGAGGCCGGGGGTATCCAACGAAAGGCCGCCGCCTTGCTTCGGATTAAGCCGACGACCCTCCACGAGATGATGAAACGATACAAGATCCGCCCCCCCGAGTCTGACCAGGACAAACCCCTGTGAACGAGATAGGGGACTTGAACCCCGATTGCTAAGATTGAAATCGCCAGATACGGGATGTGAGATACACGATGCGGAACAGGAGAGACCTAACGATCGAGATCCGCTGGCCTTGACCGCCAATCTTTCAATCCATTTGGGACAGACCCGTCGGTTGCTCCTGAGACTATGATGCGGAATCACCTCAGGCCTATCTGTCTACCTGCCCATCTGACTCTCTGCTCAGGACCCTGGATTGTCCTCACCCTTCTGGCGGTGGCCTGCGCGGCCGCCGACCGGTCGGTCCCAGGCCGCAAGACCTGCCGGGTCGAAAAAGTCCTTGACGGGGACACCATCGTGTGCGCCGGTGGACAGACGATTCGGTACGCCGGGATCGACACGCCGGAGGTCTTCCAGGCCTTCGCTGAGCGGGCCCGTCAGACGAACCGGACCTGGGTCCTCCGACAGACGGTCGAGTACGACGAGGTCGAACGGGATCACTACGGCCGGATCATCGCCCTCGTCTACCGCAAGGACTGGGGCCCGCCGTCGGTGGGTGAGCGTCTGTTGGCCGAGGGTCTGGCCTGGGTCTACGATCACGAAGACGTCCGTCGGGACTGGGACCGGCTTCTGGAGACCCAACGCCGGGCCATGCGGGCCGGTCGTGGCCTGTGGGGTGGGCTGTCTCGAGAGCCAGCGACGTTCATCGGCAATGCCCGGACCCGTCGGTTTCACACGGCCCAATGCGTGATGGCCGACCGCATTCAGCCCCGCTACCGACGGACGTTTGCCTCCCTGTGGGAGGCCTTCTGGGAAGGCTATGCCCCGGCCCGGGAATGCGCCGCCTACGTCCGTCTGATTCCCCTCCGTCGGTAGTCTCCGGGACGATGTTCACACCGGACTGTTCCGTTCCCGACCTGATCCCGGTATCGCCCGACTTGAATTCGGGCACATCCTGGGGTATGCTATGGTGTTCTTTATCGTCTGCGTGGTCCTCATGCCAGCCGCCTTCTTCCTGTTCGCCGGGTGGGGTGCCTGAAGGCGGACTTCAAGACCTGCCGTCCCCGAACCCTATCCTCGACCTTCTGGGCTATCCTTTTCCGGAAACCGGTGCAGGATGGGGCTTGTGCTGTGCTGTAGGGCCAGGGCGCTGTCTTCGACCGAATTCACACCGGCTGGGGCCTGCACCCTACCCAAGTGGGGTAGGGCGGTGGGCCTCATTGACAGTCAGGACAGGTTTAATAGAATGTAGGACCCCCTATGACGGACGATAGGAGGTACTCGATGGCTGCGGAGGAAGTGAAGACCGGGAGCGGCGTCACGCGACGGCAGTTCATCGTCTCGTGGGTCGGCCTGAGCTGGGCCGCTTTCATCGCGTCCGTCCTGGCGATGTTGGGAACGTGGCTCCGGTATTTCTATCCGCGAGTCCTCTTTGAGCCACCTCAAAATTTCAAGGCGGGCTTTCCGCCAGACTACGGCCTGGGCGTAGATGAACGGTGGAAGAACAAGCACCGGGTCTGGATCGTCCGGGACGAGGGCGGCTTCTACGCGATTTACGCCCAGTGCACGCATCTGGGGTGTACGCCCAACTGGCTAGCAATGGAGCAGAAGTTCAAGTGCCCCTGTCACGGCAGTGGCTTCTACATGAGTGGGATCAACTTCGAGG
>JANXAA010000425.1 GCA_025061865.1 Acidobacteriota bacterium
TCCCAGACGAGCGACGGGGCGGCTGCTGTCCTGCTGGCCTCCGAGCCGACGATTAAGCAGTTGCGCCTGAACCCGTGGCTTCGGTTTGTCGACTACACGTATGCGGGCGTGGCCCCTGAAGTCATGGGCCTCGGTCCCGTCGAAGCTCTTCGACGCTTGGTCCACTGGACCGATGTGGCCCTCGGTATGGTCGACGTCGTCGAGCTAAACGAGGCGTTCGCCGCTCAGGTCTTGGCCGTCTTGCGGGAACTGCCCGAGCTGGATCCGGCCAAGATCAACCCTAACGGTGGGGCTATCGCTTTGGGCCACCCCTTGGGTTGCACGGGCGCTCGGCAGACGGTCACGCTCATGCACGAGCTCAAGCGCTGTCGGGGCAAATACGGGATCGTCACGATGTGCGTCGGCGGGGGCATGGGGGCGGCGGCCCTGTTCGAAAATGTGATGACGTGAGCCGAAAGGCCGATGGACGGGTATGCCTATCCGCATGAGCCATGGGTGTTGGCCGTGGACGCTGTGTCGGCCTGTTGTGCCCTGGCCCTGGCACAGGGTCACTGGCTCCGGGGGGTCTTTTATTCTCATAGTCCCTTGACCCTCAGTCAGCGACTCCTGCCGGCCTTGCAGACGCTTCTGCAAAACGTCGAGTGCCCCCTTGACCGGATTCGCCTTGTGGGCCTTAACCGGGGACCGGGGTCCTTCACGGCCTTGCGGATCATGCTGGCGACCCTGATGGGCCTGCGGGTTCGGGTTCCCTTCCGGGTTCTCGCCTCCGATACGCTGACCCTCCAGGTCCTCCGTTGGTCCGGCCAGGGCGAGGTCTGGAGTTTAATCCCGGCCGGTCGGACAGAGTTTGCCTTAGCCCTCTTCACGAAGGAGGGCGACCGTGTAGTCCGGCAGACCGAGGTCCGCCACGGCACGTGGTACCAGGTCTATCCTACCTTGCAGGGGGACGACCGGCCGGTCCTGTATCCCGAGCCGGGGGTCATTCCCATGGCCGGGTCTCCTCGGGTCATCCGGATTCATGAGCGCCATCGGGTCGAGGCCTTGCTGGCCCTGGCCCAGCGGCCTGGAGCCTTTCAGGAAGCCGTCGAGATTTACGAGGTCCAGCCCTACTATCTACGGCCGCCGGACATCCGACGTGTGGAAACCTTCATTCCAAGCGGGCCCGGACGTCCTCCAGGACCGGCCGAAGAATAGCCTCCACGTGGGGCTCAGCCGCCAGCTCGCCCCGTAGTAAGTAATCCAAGGCATTCCGCATAGCTGGCAGGTACACCGTCTTGCCCCGCCGGGCGACCTGGTAGCCGAAAGTCCCTAGGGCCTTGACGTGCCGTTGCAGGGCCGTCTGAACCCAGGCGGTCTCTTCGGGGACCCCGTCGGTGACCTCAGCCCGAAGGACCTGGACCAGGCTCTCGGGCAAGACGACGTAACAATCTAGGAGAAGGGACACGGGATCGTAAGTCAGGGGGCCGACCTGCATGTCCTGGTAGTCGACGATGGCCGACCGGCCGTCCCGGAGGAGGATGTTCCGGCTATGGTAGTCCCGATGGCAGACGCCCGTCGGTAGGCCGTTTAGAGCGTCGATGACTCGCCCGAAGCCGACCCACAAGCGGGTCCGGTCCCGCCTCGAGAGTCGCACGTCAGCCCAACCTTCCAAGAAGTGATCCTCGAAGGACTGAAATTCGGGGACCCACCGGTCGTGAAGCCGCCGGCGGAATACGACCCAGCCGTCGTCCCAGGGACCTGCCTGAAGGACCTGGAGCAGACCCAGCCAGGACCGATAGAGGGCTTGGACCTGAGCAAGGGCTCCGTGCCCCAGGGCCTCGACGACCCAAGTCTGGGCCGGGTCACCGGCATCCTCCATCAGGACCCACCGCCGGCTCATCTCGACGGCCCACACAGTCGGAATGGGCCAGCGGCGCCGGAGCTGGGCATAGACGCTGAACTGAACTGTGAACTGTTCGGCCAACTCGGGCGGGACGACCATCAGGACGGCCGAGAGGCCG
>JANXAA010000426.1 GCA_025061865.1 Acidobacteriota bacterium
ATCCCCGCTCCCGATTACCCTGGGACCCGGGACCCAGCTTTACCGCATCAGCCGCTTGGCCTGGTCGATAGCTTCGTTGATGTCGCCGACCATGTAAAAGGCGGCTTCCGGCAGATCGTCGAATTCACCCTCGGCGAGACGACGGAATCCTTCGACGGTATCCTTGACCTTGACGTACCGACCCTGCCGACCCGTGAACTGCTCAGCCACGTGGAAGGGTTGGGACAGGAACCGCTGGATCTTCCGGGCCCGGGCGACGATCAGCTTGTCTTCCTCGCTCAGTTCGTCGATCCCCAAGATGGCGATGATTTCTTGCAGTTCCCGGTACCGTTGGAGGATTTGCTGGACCTTGCGGGCGACCTCGTAGTGCTCTTGGCCGACCACGCGGGAGTCTAAGATCCGAGACGTCGAGGCCAGGGGGTCGACGGCCGGATAGATGCCCAGCTCGGCGATCTGCCGGGACAGGACCGTCGTCGCATCCAGGTGGGCAAACGTAGTCGCCGGCGCCGGGTCTGTCAAGTCGTCGGCCGGCACGTAAATTGCTTGGACGGAGGTAATAGACCCCCTCAGCGTCGACGTGATACGCTCCTGCAGTTCGCCCATCTCGGTCGACAGGGTCGGCTGATAGCCGACGGCCGACGGCATCCGGCCCAGAAGGGCCGAGACTTCGCTACCGGCCTGGGCAAACCGAAAGATGTTGTCGATGAACAGGAGGACGTCTTGTTTTTCCTCGTCCCGAAAGTACTCGGCCATCGTCAGGGCCGTCAGGCCGACCCGCAGACGGGCCCCCGGGGGTTCCGTCATTTGACCATAGACGAGGACGGCCTGCTGGATGACGCCAGATTGCTTCATCTCTAGCCAGAGGTCATTGCCTTCCCGGGTCCGCTCGCCGACACCCCCGAAGACCGAGACGCCCTTGTGGTACTTGGCGATGTTGTGGATAAGCTCCATGATGATGACCGTCTTACCGACACCGGCCCCCCCGAACAGGCCGACCTTGCCGCCCTTGAGGTAGGGTTCCAGGAGGTCGATGACCTTAATGCCCGTCTCGAGCATCTCCATCCGAGTGTTCTGCTCTGAGAGCTTCGGGGCCTCCCGGTGAATTGGGTAGAACTGGGTCGCCCCCTGGAGGGGCCCCAGCTTGTCGACCGGCTGACCCAAGACGTTCAGGACCCGACCGAGCGTCGGCGGACCGACCGGCACCACGATCGGGCCCCCCGTGTCGTAGACCTTCATGCCCCGGACGACACCTTCCGTCGGCTGCATGGCGACGCAGCGGACGCGGTTCTCGCCTAAGTGCTGTTCGACCTCGACGGTGACGTCGACGGGCTGGACGCTCAGCTCGTCGTCCCAAATGCGAAGGGCGTTATAAATTGCCGGCAGTCGGCCCTCTTCAAACTCGACGTCAATGACGGGGCCGATGACCTGCACGACCTGACCGACGCTTACATACTGAAAATCTGGCGTGCGTCCCATTCGTCCGGTCTCCTTCAGTCGAGGATCAGGAAAATCTATGGCATGACACTTCGGCCGACGGGGCCGAGCGGATTCCAGAAAAGGGGTCCCTCTCGAAGCACACGTATCGGCAGGGACCTCGGGACATCGAGGCCCCATACCCCGGGGCAGCCTTACATCATATACCCTTCCAGACTGCTGTGCAATCTGGACTCCCCGATCCAAACGGCTATGTGTCCCCCTTGCCCCAGGACCGGGACACGGAATTAGTCTATCTTACATGTGGGACTGATGTCCGCCTAACTGCTGGCATTCGTTGCTTTGGACGCTGTCATCGCTGACGGCGTCCAGGCAGGGGGTGCCGCCATGACGGGCGGCGTTCTGGCGGATCGGCTCCGTCGGGCGATGCTGAACGGCTGCGGCATGAAAGACGTCGCCATGGCTGGCGACGTTTAATGGATCAGTCATGGGTCGATTGCGGCCTATGGTTTTAGGTGCTGGGTGCTGACAGGGATCGGACACCGACTGCTTCT
>JANXAA010000427.1 GCA_025061865.1 Acidobacteriota bacterium
GGGTAGACCTGGCGGATCAAGTCCCGGTCTTCGAGTCGGAGGCCGGCTAAACCTAGGATTTCTGGCGGCAGACCTAGAGAATAGAGGGCGGCGCAAAAGGGGATCGCCCGGGGCAGGGAGATGCCCCCAATATTGCGGCTATAGCCGAAGAGGCCAATGTGGAGTTTCCGGGTCCGTCGCTGGGGTACGAGGGGGGCGACCGTATTCACAAGAGGAGCCAAAGCTTTGACCTGGCGTTGATAACAAGTCGATGTCCGCTCGATGAAATCCAGGACCCGAGGCTCGGACTCGATCGGCCAGGGATCACCCCGGGGCGTCTGTTTAATGGTCTCGATGGCCTGGACGATGGCTGGAGCCGGATAGTCATACTTAAAGGCCGATTGGATCGTAAAGGTCTGGACACTGGGATACTCCTGGAGGTACCGTTGGACCGTATCGGGCCGGAAGTTCCCCCGAAACGGAGCGCTCCCAGCACCCAGGATCGGATAGATGGGGATTCCCAAGGCCTGTTCCAGTCGGCTTAAACGGTGCAGGGCGACCTTGACGAGGAAGACCGCCGCCCACATGCCGTAATGCAGGGCGGGGTCCGACCGGGCCAGGAACACGCGCTGATACGGTAGGTCCTTACCCCGGAGATAATTCCCGACGATGGCATCGGCCTGAAGCAGGGAGGTCTTGTCCTCGATAAGGGGGATGACATAAATCGTCTTGGGCTGGAATTCGCCGATCCACTCCCGTAAGGGGCGGTCTCCCGGGATTAAGGCCGTTTCCTCCTTCCCCGTGACAAAGACCTGATAGTAATGCAGGACCCGGTTGAGTTCCTCCGCCGACGTCGTCATCGGGAAGATGATCTCGAAGATGGGGACCAGGTCTTCTCCGTAAAACAGACGGGCCACGTCATAGGCCCGGGGGATGGCATGTAGGACTTCCAGCAGGATCTTCCCTCGGGCCTTGTCGACGGCCGGGTTCGGGACCCGAACGGTCAAATAGACGCTCCGCCCCAGGGGGAACAGTCGGAAGAAGCTTTCATAAGTCGTCAGGAGTTTTTCGACGACGAACTCGTCGACCTCCTTACCCTCGAAGTCCCACATCTGTTCTTCACAGCCCAGGTGGGAAAAGGCATAGTAGGCCTCTCGGATCTCGTCGACCCCCTCCATGACGGGACCCTGGGCAAAAAAGGGGACAGTAACATTATCCGGATGCTGGGTACTCATACAGCGGGGGACCCGGCGGTCCTTCATATTCTCAGGCGCCATACAACATACGGTAGTCGGTCGTGATCCGGTGGACGGCCATGGGGCGGAAGACCTCGTTGGCAAACCGCACGTGAATGGGATGGTCCCGATAGAGGTCGATGACCGATTCGTTCGCGAAGTCAACGATCAAGAGGTATCGGTAGGCCGGCTTCGGGGACACGGCGACCCCGAAGGAGATACCGACGACACCCGGGACTTGGATAAGGACCTCGCGGGCTTCGGCGGCCATTCGAAAGCATGCTTCCTCAGCCGTGCCGTCCGCCACGTTAAACACGATCACGTGCTTCACCATGGGCCTTCCCTTGATGGACATGGGGTTACCCTGCGACAATTCTTCGCTTCTAGCCGGGGATCGCCGCTGGCGGACCCTCGGCCCCAGGAGGGGGGAGGGAGGGGTTGGAGCGCCACGCCGGCCGAAGGTCCGCCGACGGTGAGAGCTTCAGCGGCGATCGACTCGCGCTTTCCTACGTCCGGGGAACCCAAAAGAGCGGACACGCCTCTTTTTCGACATCGGACTAGCTCCGACCCGCCGTTCTTGACGTCTAGCGGGAACGACGTTCTTCAAAGCCGTCTGTATAGTGGTACGGATCCCATCGAGAGACCACGGGCAAAGGGATGGGAGGCCCCCCGCCAAAAGGGGGAATCGTGCCCCTGGTCATTCGGCCAGGGAAGGGTGGGAAACCCAGCGTGCATTTTCGTACAGTTGTCGACGCCGGGTGGGCTACC
>JANXAA010000428.1 GCA_025061865.1 Acidobacteriota bacterium
TCTCGTCGGGTCCCTTCAACTCCATGGATCATGGCTCAGCCTGGGGTTCCTACGTATCGAGCCCGACCTGGAGAGCGGTCGGGTCACCGTTTACTACGGTCCGGAACGGATCGAGACCCGGAGGGCTGAACCCAAAGCCCTGGGGCGTTGGATCCAGCGGTGGTACCAGGACTTGAACCGACGCGCTCTACCGCCGGACCGCTTTATCGAACGTCTTTGGCAGGCCTACCAGGAAGCTCGGACGCCGAGCGCCGACACTCGCGTACCCATCGGAGACGTCTACCGCCGCCTCGTCGTCCATCGGCAGTCTCCAGCCTTCTGGGCCGACGCCGAACCCCGAAATTTCACGCCGTACCCCCGGTACTTGTTCAGCTATGAGCTGTACCGTTTGCGGGAAGCCCCCGACGCCTGGTCCGACCGTTTTCAGGTCCAACTTCTGGCGGCCACCTTTGAGATGACTCGCCACCGGGGCGGCTATGTCTGGGTCCCCGAGGGCTTCCGACCCGAAGGGGCCCGCTATGCTTTCCTGGTCATGGGGCGGAAGGGATGAAGAGAGAAAGTGTGAGTTGCGAAATGGGCCCTGATTTACTCTCGCCGTCGGGAGGGCGTGGCGATGGAACGGGGCCCCCCTGTCGGTGGGGCCTCGGCGACCGCCTCAGGCTGAACCCCGTGCCGACATCACGCCGTTATGGCGGTACACCGTTGGGTCGTCCCAAGACTTGAGGAAGTGGACTTGACGGGCATGCGAACCTCACGGCTGATGGCCGGAAGTCCCGGCCTGGCAGGCCTTTTTACTACTACTTTATTGCCTTACTGCCTCACTCTATGGAAGGGAGGACGCCATGGCGACATACATCCTGCTCAGCACCTTGACGGACGAGGGCCGGCGGACAGTTCGAGAACGGCCCGAGCGGATCCAGGAAGTCAATCGGGAAATCGAGGCCCTCGGCGCGAAGGTCGTCGGCCAGTACGCCGTCCTGGGACCCTACGACTTCGTCAACATCTTGGAGGCTCCCGACAATGAGACGGTCGCCCGCATCTCCGTCGAGTTGGGCGCCCGGGGCACGGTCCAAATCATGAGCTTGCCGGCCATCCCGGTCGATGCCTTCATCGCCGGCCTGAAGAAAAGGGCACCGGCCCGACGTCGCAAATAGGACCGGCCACCTAACCGGAGAGGTCGACACTCCGGGCGGCGTCCCGGACGAAGGTCCCCCGT
Organism: Acidobacteriota bacterium; assembly: GCA_025061865.1. Lineage (GTDB taxonomy): Bacteria > Acidobacteriota > HRBIN11 > HRBIN11 > HRBIN11 > HRBIN11. The sequence goes on from JANXAA010000428.1 coordinate 1,217, forward strand.
CGTAAGTCCTCAAAAGCCTGGGCTAGCTCGTCGGGTGTGTTCATGACGATGGGGCCGTACCAGGCGATGGGCTCATCGATGGGCTGTCCGGCGATCAGCAGAAACCGCACGGGTGTATCCCACGTCCGGACCCGGACGGCCCCGCCAGTCCGTTCATAGAGGACCCAATGCCGGGCCCCGACCCGGTCGTCCCAGCGAAGGGGATCGAACTGGGCCTCGCCTTCGACGACATAGGCAAAGACCGTATAGCCGTGGGGAACCTCATAGAGGAACTCCCGGTCGGACGGAAGCGAGACGTCCAAGTACCTGACATCGACGGCCGAATTCTGGACAGGGCCCTCGACGGCGTCAAATCGACCGGCGATGACTCGAATACGCTCGCCATTCGGCAGGGCAACGGCCGGGATGGCCTCGGCCGTCAGGTTCTGGTACGTCGGGACGGTCATCTTGAGGTCCGAGGGAAGATTGACCCAGAGCTGGAAACCCCGGAGCTCGGGGTCCTCGGTCCGGTCGTCGAGGCGGGCCGGCTTAGGCATCTCGGAGTGGAAGATACCACTACCGGCCGTCATCCACTGGACATCACCGGCCCGGATGACGCCCCGGGTGCCTGTGCTGTCCTCGTGATGGACCTCGCCCTTCAGGAGGTAGGTGACGGTCTCGAAACCCCGGTGGGGGTGCCAAGGGAAGCCGGCGATGTAGTCCGGGGGTCGGCGGGAGCCGAAGTCGTCGAGGAGGAGGAAGGGGTCGAAGAGGTGGGCC
>JANXAA010000429.1 GCA_025061865.1 Acidobacteriota bacterium
CTTCCTTGCGCCACGCCTGGGACGTCCTCCGGGGTCTCCGGGAACGGTACTGTCGGTCGGCCATTCAGGATAAGGGTCGGGTCTTTAACGTGGACCTAGTCGAGGCCCTCGAACTGGGGTTCCTGCTGGACTGTGCCGAGGCTCTTGTCGCCTCGGCTCTATTTCGGACTGAGAGCCGCGGCGCCCACTACCGGGAAGACTATCCCGGACGGGACGACGCCAACTGGCTGAAACACACGCTGGCCTTCCGGCAGGACGACGGCGCCATCCGGCTCGATACCAAGCCGGTCGTCATCACCCGATTTATGCCCCAGGAGCGAAAGTATTGAGTGGGCAGGTCGGCGGATGGGTAAGTAGGGAACGGCTATGGTGTGGCTTGTGACACCTCCAGGGACAGAACATCCGGCCCGGCAGTTGCGGGGCCTCCTGGCGACGGGCGACGCCATCGTGGCGCCTGGCGTCTTCAACGCCCTCGTCGCCCGGATCGCCCACCGTCTGGGATTTCGCGCCCTGTACTTTTCGGGTGCCGCCTTCTCGGCAAGCCTGGGCCTGCCAGACCTGGGGCTCTTCACGCTGGACGAACTGGTCGACGCCGTCCGGTGGGTCGTCCGGGCGACGGGTCTGCCCGTCATCGTCGATGCCGACACGGGGTTCGGCGAGGCTCTGAACGTCATGCGGACCGTCCGGGAGCTGGAGGCCGTCGGGGCGGCGGCCGTTCAAATCGAGGACCAGGTCTGGCCGAAACGGTGCGGCCATCTGGAGGGGAAGGAAGTCATCCCCGCCGAGGCGATGGCCGAGAAGGTCGCTGCTGCTGTGCAAGCCCGTCAGACACTCCTGATCGTCGCCCGGACGGACGCCCGAGCGACCCACGGCCTAGAGGAAGCCATCCGCCGTGCCCGCCTGTACCGCGAGGCCGGGGCAGATATTATCTTTCCAGAGGCCTTGACGTCAGAAGCCGAATTTCAGGCCTTCGCTGAAGCTGTCCCGGGTCCCCTCTTAGCGAACATGACCGAATTCGGCAAGACGCCGTACATCACGGTCGAGCAGTTCCGACGGTGGGGTTACTCAATCGTGATCTTCCCCGTGTCGACCCTCCGAGTCGCCGCCCGGGTCGTCGAGGATTTCCTCCGGGACCTCTGGGACAAAGGGACGCAGGTCGATTGGCTCGACCGTATGCAAACCCGGTCTGAGCTGTACGACCTCATCGGGTATGCCGACTACGAGGCCCTGGACCGGCGTCTTGCGGACCACGGACCCTAGACCTGACGGGGTCATTGTAATGCCTCGTCTCGAAATGGATCGAACCTGCTCTGTTGGGATGAAAAGGGGGTACCATGAGCGAACTTTTACCCTACAGCCCGGGACTCGAGAACGTCGTCGCGACGACGACTCGCATCTCGTACCTGGACCTCGAGCATGAACAGATCGTCGTCCGGGGGTACGACCTCATCGAATTGGCTCGAAAGCGGCCGTACCTCGACGTAGCCTACCTGCTCTTGTACGAGAAGCTTCCCGACGCCGATGAAGCGGCCGCCTTCCGGAGGACCCTCCGGCAAGAGGCCTCCCTTCCCAGCGAGATGTACCACCTGTTGGCTTTACTTCCCAAGACGACTGACCCAATGGATGCCCTTCGGACGGGCCTCTCGTTCCTGGCCGGCTACGAGGACCCGGCGTTCTTGGCTGACACGTCCCGCGAGGCCAATCTTCAGAAGGGTAGCCGCATCCTGGCCAAGGCGCCCATCATCGCCGCCAATGCCTACCGGGCCCTCCAGGGCCAGGCCTTCGTCGAGCCGGACCCAACCTTGGAATTTTCGGAAAACTTCCTGTGGATGATCCTGGGCCGGCGGCCGGATGAGCTGACGCTGCGGGTGTTCGACACGATCCTGACGTGCTATATCGATCATGAGCTCCCGAACTCGACCTTTGCGGCTCGGGTCATTGCCTCGACG
>JANXAA010000042.1 GCA_025061865.1 Acidobacteriota bacterium
ACCATTCAGCGGTCGATCGAGACTTGCGGGTCGATGAACTAATCACGCTGGACCACCCCAAGGCCCTGGAGGTGTACCGTCATAGCTGTGCCCACTTGCTGGCCCAGGCCGTTCAGCAGTTGTTTCCGGAGACCAAGCTGGCCGTCGGGCCGCCCATCGAAAACGGCTTCTACTATGACTTCTTGCGAGACCGGCCCTTCACCGAAGAGGACCTGGCCCGTATCGAACGACGGATGAAGGAGTTGGCTGAGCAAGACATCCCTATCGTCCACAAGTGGCTTCCGAAGGAGGAGGTCCTGCGGTACTTTGAAAGCCGGGGCGAAATCTTTAAGGTCGAGTTGATCCACGAACGCGGGGGCGACCCTGTCAGTTGCTACCAACAGGCCGAGTTCCTGGACTTTTGCAAGGGCCCCCACGTCCCCTCGACGGGGTACCTGAAGGCCCTGAAGATCCTGTCGACTTCGGGGGCCTACTGGCGGGGTGACGAGCGCAATCCCCAGCTCCAGCGAATTTATGGGACTTGCTTCCCGACAGCGACGGCCCTCGTCGAGTACCTTCACCAGCTCGAAGAAGCCCGCCGACGGGACCACCGGCGGCTGGGTACTGAGTTGGACCTCTTCTCTGTACAGGATTCTATCGGACCGGGTTTGATTCTGTGGCATCCCAAGGGTGCTGTTATCCGACGGCAGTTGGAGGAGTTCCTGTACGAGGCTCACTTCCGTCGGGGCTACCAAGTCGTCTACACGCCTCACGTCGCCCGACTCGAACACTGGCGAGTCAGCGGCCACCTAGACTTCTACCGGGACTACATGTTCCCGCCCATGGAACTCGAGGAGCGGGTCCCTTACCAGTTGAAGCCGATGAACTGCCCGTTTCACATCGTCATCTACAAGTCTCGGCGTCGAAGCTACCGGGAGCTTCCAGTCCGCCTGTTCGAGTTTGGGACCGTCTATCGGTACGAGCGTTCCGGTGTCCTGCATGGCCTCTTACGAGTCCGGGGATTCACACAAGACGACTCGCACATCTTTTGTACGCAGGACCAAATCGAAGCCGAGATCTTGGGTGTCTTAGACTTTATCCGGGAGGTCCTTGGGACCTTTGGATTCCATGAGTATAAGGTCTATCTCTCAACGCGGCCGGAAAAGTTTGTCGGCACCTTGGAAGCCTGGGAGGTCGCTACGCAAGCCCTTCAGCAGGCCCTTGAACGGGTCGGCCTGGCCTATGCGGTCGACCCCGGAGAAGGCGTCTTTTACGGCCCCAAGATCGACGTGAAGATTCGGGACGCTATCGGGCGATGGTGGCAGTGCTCGACAGTTCAGGTAGACTTTAACCTACCCGAACGTTTCGACTTGACCTACGTCGGTCCCGACGGGCATCCCCATCGAGTCACGATGATCCACCGGGCCATCCTGGGTTCGATGGAACGCTTCATGGGCGTACTGATCGAGAACTTCGCCGGTGCCTTTCCCTTCTGGGTCGCTCCCGTCCAGGCTCGGGTCCTGCCAGTCTCGGACCGACATGCCGACTACGCCGTGCGGGTCCAGCACAGGCTGTTTCAGCAGGGATTCCGAGTCGAGGCTGACCTTCGGGACGAGCGGGTCTCGGCCAAGATCCGGGACGCCGAGTTGGAAAAGGTCCCCTTTATCTTTATCGTGGGTGACCGGGAAGCGGCCCAGGAGACAGTCGCCGTCCGAGTCCGGGGCCTAGGCGATCAGGGACCGTGGCCGGTGGCCCAGATAGAGGCTCACTTCCACCGCTTGCGGGCATCCCGTCGATTGGACTTATGGCCGCCGGAAGGATGATGCGTGCCAGGTCCCAGGAATCGGACACCGAGGGTAGGGTATCCGAGTCAGGAGAAGCGAGACAAGGAGGCAAAAAGGCGAGAAGGCCCAGCGAGCATTTATCGTCAGGCTTTCTCATTCTTATCTTCTTGTTTTTCTTGCCTGGGGCGCCTTCTTTCCTTCTGGGGAGGGTGACTCTGGGCCCTTCTTGAATGCCCTGACCGCTCCTCCAAGGAAGCAAGCATCGCCAGAAGTGCTATGGCGTTTATCGAGTGTCGCCAAGTCGTGAAGGAGTATCCGAACGGTGTACGGGCGCTGGACGGCATCTCGCTGACCGTCGAACGCGGCGAATGGGTCGCCCTCATGGGACCCTCGGGAGCTGGCAAGAGCACCCTCCTCCACCTCATCGGGGGCCTGGACCGACCGACGGCCGGAGAGGTCTGGGTCGACCGGATCCCTGTCCATACCCTGGAGGGCTCAGGTGCCGCCGACTATCGCCGCACATACATCGGCGTCATCTTCCAGCAGTTCCACCTCGTCCCGTACCTGACGGCTCTGGAAAACGTCATGCTGGCTCAGTACTTCCACAGCGTGCCGGACGAAGCCCAGGCCCGGCGGGTCCTGGAACTGGTCGGTCTGGCCATCGACCGCTTTTCTCACTATCCGGCCCAGCTCTCGGGCGGGGAGCAACAGCGGGTGGCCATCGCTCGGGCCCTCGTCAATGATCCCCCCATCCTGTTGGCGGACGAGCCGACGGGGAGCCTGGATCATGAGGCCGAGCAAACCGTCTTAGCCCTCTTCCAAAGGATTCACGCTCGGGGCAAGACGATCTTGCTGGTCACACACGCCCCCCATGTAGCCCGGCGGGCCCAGCGCCGGATCGTCTTAGAACACGGCCGCTTAGTCGATGTCTCCGAGCCCTGGGTCGCCCTGCCAGAGGCCCCTGCCGGGGCCGACGCCGTCCTCGAGCCGCCAGAGCCTACCCGATCGTGATGGCGTAATCGATGGGTCGGTACAGGGGCGGCCCGTCGTCGTAGAGGACCTGGCCTAATTCCTCCAGCATCGACCGCATGTATCGCGGCCATGCAAAGATGGCTTGGTGGATAGCGCCATCGTAAAAGCGAAGTTTCTCAACCTCACACCGGGCCCGCAGGCGACGGTCGACCTCGTCGGCCGTTAGCCCTCGGGGGTCCAGTGCATCCGATGCGATCACGATCCCCCACGGCATCGCAAACGACGTGATCTGGATCGAATAGGGCGCTACGTACTGAAAGACGGCCTGGAGCGTCTTGTGAATCGAGGCGAAGAAGTGAAGCTCGGAAGTACCCGTACTACCCGACTGGTGGGCCACGATCCCCAGAGGCTTCAGGTGGGAACGGACGATCTGAAACATCTCGTAAGTCACCAGCGGGGCCGAGGGCCCGTTCTCCAAGGGCTCCGTAATGTCCATGATGATGACGTCAAAGGACTCGCCAGTCGACGTCAGGTAATGCCGGGCGTCGTCGATAACGAGTTCCGTCCGGGGGTCCTCGAAAGCCCCGTCACTCCATTCGGGCAGGAATAGCCGACAGGCCTCTACGACCTGGCGGTCGATGTCGACCATCACGGCCCGTCGGACCGTCTGATGACGCAAGACTTCCCGTAGGGTCGCGCCTTCACCGCCCCCGATGATGAGGACCGACTCCGGGTTCGGGTGCGTGACCATGGCCGGATGCACCAGGGCCTCGTGGTAGATGAACTCGTCGACCTGGGCTGACTGCATCCGCCCGTCCAGCATCAGGCACTTCCCGAAAGCCTGCGTGTCCAAGATTTCGATCTCTTGATACGGCGAGCGCGCCGAGAAGATCAGCCGCCGGGCCTTGATGAGATTCGCACTGCTGGGATTGATGAAGTCCAGGAAAAACCACTCCGAGATCTCGTTGGGGTCCTCCTGAACGGGCAAACGGGGTCGGCCCAACCGAAACTGTAAGTCCTCGAAGGGTTGCGGCAGGAGACCGCGCTTGAGCATCACGAAAGCCGGATTCCCGGACCGGAACTGCTCGATCATGTAGCCGACGGCCGAGAGGGGGTCGATCCGCCCACACGTGTAGATGTCGACAGCCGCATACCGATATTCGGGCCACGTGTGGATCGAAAAGTGGGATTCGGCGATGATCACGACGCCGCTGATACCTTGGGGGGAAAATTTGCGGAAGACCGTGTCGATGATAGTCGCGCGGGACCGGCGCGCTGCCTCCAGCAGAATTCGCTGGACCTCGGGGAGGTCGTCGATAATCCGGGGGTCACAATCCCGGAGCTCCAGAAGGTAATGAACCCCGAGGGCTTGCGTCATCGGCCTCACCTCCTTCAAGGAATTTTGGGTCGGAAGAAAAATCCGTATCCGCGTCGAATATCGTCGTCCATGACACCGACTCCTCAGATGAGGTTACCTCCATTATAATTCCGGCTCCTCCGGGGGGCAATCCCCCAAGAAATTGCAGGTTAGGGGTCGGAAAGAGCGAGTTGGGGATGAGGGGGGTGTTCGCAGGATCGTAGACGCCCCAGCTCCAGCCCCCGCATCGCGCTACCCCGATTCGTCATTCGAAATCTGCAATTTTCAGACGGTCCCGGCCAGGAGCAGGTCCAGGGGATGGGCCTCGGGGACTAAAGCCGGCGCCACGGTGCCGACCTCCCAACGGGCGTTCGGCTCGACGACGAGGAGGCCCTGGGACAGGGCCGTCGTCCGAACGATGTGGGACCCTTGCGGACCGGCCGACTCGGCATACCACCCCTCGGGTCGGACGTGCAAGCGGCACCGGAGGAAGAAGGTCCGCCCGCCGGGGTTCTGCACCGGCTGGCTGAGAATCACAGGGAATCGATAGGGAAGCGCGCCGGGAAATCCCTGCACCCACCAGAGCCACGGATAGACAAACGCCTCTAAGCCCACGTAAGCCGAAGCCGGATTGCCCGGTAGACCGAAGGCCCACCGACCATCGGCTGTGCCGACCCACAAGGGCTTACCCGGCTTGACGGCCACGCCGGCGATGAGCGTCTCGAGGCCCAGTGATTCCCATGCCTTCCGAATCAGGTCGTAAGCCCCGACTGAGACGCCGCCCGTCGTGATGACGACGTCGAACTGGTCCAACGCCCGGGCCAGCGTCTGGCAAACGTCCTCCCACCGGTCGGGGAGCCAAGGCCACCGCTCGACGGGGATGCCAAGCCGCCGAAGGCGGGCTTGTAGCAAGTAGCTGTTGGAGTCGTAGATGCGACCCCGATCGAGCGGCTGGCCCGGTTCGACGAGTTCCTGACCCGAGGCCAGGACCAGCACTCGTGGGACCCGGTAGACCCACAGGCGGTCCTGTCCGGCCGTAGCGGCCAGAGCGATGTCCGCCGGCGTGATGTACCGACCGACTGGAATCAAGCACGTGCCAGCTGGGAAGTCCTCGGCCGGCGGCCGGATGTTTTCACCCAGCGAGACGGGTCGGCCGATTTGGATCCCCGCCGGCGTCTCGACGACATCCTCTTGAGGCACGACAGCGTCGGCCCCCGGGGGGACCGGAGCACCCGTGAAGACGCGCACGGCCGTCCCGGGTTCGACCGTCTGGTCCGGCCACTGACCGGCGGCGACCTGACCGACGACCCGCAGGGGAGGCCGCTCATCCGGAGAGGCTACGTCCGAGCTTCGGACGGCATAGCCGTCCATCGCCGCATTCGCCCAAGGCGGCTGGTCCGACGGCGCCCGGACGGCTTCCGCCGCGACTCGCCCCAGGGCTTGGGCTAAGGAGACGACTTCCTTGCCCAAGGGTCGGGCCCGGCTTCGCAAAACTTCCAGCGCCGCCTCGTAGGTCCGCATGGATCCCCCCGTAGGCAACGCAAAAGGAAATAAAAAGGCAAGCAGACGGAAGGTAAGGAGGTGAAAAGTCTAAGGCACTATCGGACGAGAGTCCCGGCCCCCTTAGAAATTCGGCTTCTCCATTTTTCTATCGGCCTATCTGCCGACCTGCCCATCGGCCCAATGGCCTCACTACCTGCCTCAGCGGATCTCGATCCCGAAGTACCGCTGGGCCAGCAAGCCCATGGCATACGTGATAGCGACGGTGCCCGCCACGATGAGGGCATTCTCGGCCATCTTCCGCAAGACCGGTACACCCGACATGACGGCTAAGAGGGCGGCCATCAGACCCGCCGCCAGAAATCCCGAGACGAATGAAATAAAAGGCTGTTGAGCACCTAGCCAGAAGGGCAGGACCGGAATCAAGGCCCCCAACAGGTAGAAGCCCCCGACTACGAAGGCGGCCCGCCAGGGGCTCTCTCCGGCCGGTTCCTCGACCGAGTTTCCCGTGATCTCAGCTAAGACCCGCATCTTGGACTTCTCGACCGCCTGGACCTCGACCTCGGACTTGACCGATGCATAGGCGCCCGCCGCCATCGAGAGGGCTCCGGCGACACCGACGATAGAGGCCGCCAGGGCGACGGTATGAGGGTCCCGGAAGGCCGCATAGAACCCGCCCACACTCCCCAAAATCTCAACGAGGCCATCGTTGAGACCCAAGATCGTGTGCCGAAAGTCCTCGCTTCGAATGTGCCGTTGACTCGCCTGCAAGATGGCCTCGTCTTCGTGCTTCAACTCGTCCATGAGGATCGCCCGGATGCCCTCGGCCAGCGGCGTATCCCGATACCGCTCCCACAGCTTCAGATACTTGGTCACCCCGTAATGCTCGATAGACTCCAGGATTAGGAAAGTCAGCTTCGAACCCAAGAGTCGCCGGAGGAAGAGAAGAAAGGCCATCTTAACCCGCAGGCCGGCCCTCAGACGCACACGGTCTAAACCCGCCAGACGCTGCCAGAAGCGGATGTGGCGATCTTCAAACTCGCTCAGGTTGATCAGCATTTGCTGAACATCAGCGTCTTTCTCGATTTGGGCCAGCCGCCGGTAGAGAGAACCATCAAAGAGCTCGTTTTGCGCCAGACGGGCGGCGATGGACCGGACCTCGGGTGTCGGCAGGCCATGACGGACCAACGTCTCGGCCAAGACCTCTAAGGAAGTCATCGAAGGTGGTGTCATGGGAGGACTCTCCTTCGCATCCTCTCCCGGCCGGCGACTCGGGCCTCCGACCCGGGAGACACTATCAATAAAGATGATAGGGGCCGCCTTACAGTGAATCAACAGAGCGTCCGGTGTGGGGTGTTGGGTCAATGGGCCCGCCCCGGGCGCAAAGGTAGGTCCCCTTCCCCCAAGTCTCTGGTCATGTCCTTTTGATTTGGAGACAGCTCGAGTATAATATCATTCATTAACGAGGGACGCTCGATGAGGGACCTGCGTCGTGAGATCCGACGATCTCCGTGGTGGGCCTGGGTGGGTGCCCTCTTGTTCCTGGGAATATGGGGTGTCCATGCCCATCCGGGGAATATGGATCAGTGCTCCCTCTGTGCCCAAAGTCTCATCGAGTCCAGGCCACCGGTAGAACTGGACGTGCTCCTGGTGAGCCACCCCCTAACGTCCCTTGACATCTGGGTCCTGGTCCTTCGGGATCAAATTCCCCTATTTTCCTCTCGAGCCCCACCCGCCGGATGATTCTCCTCCAGGAATCAACGGGCTTTTTCTCCCCGTCCCTGCTCCAGCCTACCCGGCGGGCGTTCTGACGACCCCGATAAGAAACCGGACTCCAAGCAGGGCGAAGCGATTCTCCTCATCAAGAAATCCCTGACTCTCAACCTGGAGGATCTTCATGAGTCTTCATCTGTACCGGAATCTCACCGAATGGGTGAGCCGCTTGCGAGGCCTCTTGGGAGCCCTCGCTGTCGTGGTCTGGCTGACCAGCGGACTGGCCTGGGCCCAGGCGCCCTCGGCCTCAGAAGCGACCGAACTGGAGCGGCTACGCCAGCAGGTCCAGACGCTTCAGGCCCGAGTCCAGGCGATGGAGGCCCTCCTCCGGCAGGTCGAGGCCTTGACGGCTCAGGTCCAGGCGCTTCAGCAAGTCACCGATCAAATCCGCCAGGTCTTGCAACAGCCGACGCCGACTCCGACGGCGCCGGACCAGGAGTTGGAACGTCTAAAACGAGAAATTCAGCAATCGGCGCCCCCACCCCCACCAGCGACTGTTGAGGCGGCGGCCTCGGGAGTCTCGAGTTCGAGGGCCATGAACCTCAGTCTGTTGAATCCTGAGATCACCATTACCGGTGAGGTCTTAGGCCGTTATACCGATTCTGCGCATGAGACCAATCACGGGCATCAAGAAGCAGAGCCTGCCCACGCCGACCATGCGCATAAAACCCCTGAATCCGGCCAAATCTTTGTCCTGCGGGAACTCGAGTTCGGCTTTATTTCCATGTTAGACCCTTACAGCCGGATGAAGGTCTTTGCTTCCTGGGAAGACGGTTCCATCCATTTGGAAGAAGCTTATGTCGAATGGCTGACCCTCCCCGGACGTCTGCGCCTCTCGATCGGCCGCCAGTTCATGCAGGTCGGCATGTTGAACCGATGGCATTTGCATGCCTTCCCCCAAATCGACCCGCCTTGGGCGATGCAAGAGTACTTGGGTGAAGAGGCCCAGATCGCCCAAACGGGTCTCTATGTGGCGTGGCTCTTGCCCAAGTTATGGAGCTCGGCCGGCGAAGTCGTTGTCTCCCTGGTGGTGGGGGACGCCGACGGTTTCCGAGGCAATTCCCTGACTCGGCCGGCTTGGCTGGCCTACATCAACAATTACTATGACTTATCCAAAAGCACGTTTCTGGAATTTGGCGCCTCGACCCTCTGGGGACTCGCCGAGCGCGAACCCCGTCTGCGGCATCAGATATGGAATGCCTTCGCCCGACTTAGTTGGACGCCGCCCGAGCAGGCCAAATATCGGGGCCTGGACGTGTGGGCCGAGGTTTTCTGGAACCGTCTGGAGACATTCCTGACGACGGCTGAGTTGGAGGCAGCCATCTTGCCCGCCCCGCCGGTGTGGCGGTCCCGCTGGGGCGGCTTCGTCTTTGCCGAATATCGCCTGGACCGACGGTGGCTCGTCGGTCTACGAGCCGACTACGTTCAGCGGATGGACGAGGCTGATACGCACGTCTGGGGCCTTTCGCCGGTCCTGACCTTCTGGCAGAGCGAGTGGGTCCGCTTACGACTTCAGTACAGTTACGTCCGGACGGGTCGGCCGGACCGTCCCACGGAGCATCGGTGGATGTTCCTTCTGACGTGGGCGGCCGGACCGCACAAACATGAAAATTATTAAAGGAGAAATCCTATGCGGTATCTAAGACTGGTCGGATTGATCGGCATCCTGGCCCTCACTACCCTATCCCAAGTCCCTGGGAGGACGGCTCAGCCGAAGGTCCGGGTCGTCGCCACATTAACGAACTATGGGTTTGTCGCCCAGTATATCGGGGGTCCCTACGTGGAGGTCGTTTCTATCGCCGACGGGACTGAGGATCCCCACTTCGTGAAGCCCAAGCCGAGCTATGCCGTCCTGGTCCAAAACGCGGACCTTTTTATTTCGACGGGTCTCGACCTCGAGCTATGGGAACCGGCCCTCTTAGCGAAGGCTGGCAACGCTCGTATCATGCCGGGCAGTCTCGGTTATGTCTCAGCCTCGGCAGGTATCCAGCTCCTGGAAGTTCCGGCGACGGCCTCCCGGGCCGAGGGTGACATTCATATCTATGGGAACCCCCATATCTACACGAGCCCCTGGCTGATGAAGCGAGTCGCCACTAACATCGCGGCGGGCCTTATCCGGGTCGACCCAGCCCATCGGGACATCTACGAGCATAACCTGCAGCACTTCAAGGACGAAGTCGACCGCCGTCTCTTCGGTCACGCCCTCAGCCAGATGTTCGGGGGTGACCTCTTGGACCGGCTCGTGGAAAGTGGCCAGCTCATTTCTTTTCTGCAGTCCAGGACCTATCAGGGGCAACCCCTCATCGACCGTCTGGGCGGTTGGCTCAGGGCGGGTTGGGTCTTCCGAGACCGGAAGGTCGTGTGCTACCACAAGGACTGGATCTACTTTGCGACCCTCTTTGGTCAACAGATCGTCGATTACATCGAGCCCAAGCCGGGCATTCCGCCATCGCCCCCACATGTCGCTCAGGTCGTCGAGCGAATGCGGAGGGAGGATGTCCGGGTCCTCATCGCCGCCGTTTATTTCGACCGAGAAAAGGTCCGGACCGTCGCCGAACGGGCCGGAGCCGTGCCGGTTATGATCCCGATGGGCGTGACGGCCCAGCTTCCGACCTACTGGGACGTCGTAGACTTCTGGGTCCGGTCCATCGCTAACGCCTTCCAGGTTCGGCCGTTCGGGGATTCGGCCGTCCGGCCATTCGGGAGTCCTGGAGTCCGAGAGTTTGGCTGGCCTTTTGAAACGCTGGCGACCCTGCTGGAGCCCTGAGTCGCCATAGACTCCCTAAGGGTGTCTGGAGTCCCGGTACGCCCAAGAAGGTGTTTGACGTCCGGAGGCCCATCGCTTCATGCAGGACTGGTGACGTCTTGCCGAGTTGCCACCGGCCGTCCCATCCCGGACTCCCGAATCCCGGACTGCCGGACTCCCGAATCCTCGAGGCAGACGATGGCTCAGGTCCTCGAATTCATGAGCACGCCCTTCCTGGCGTGTCTGGTCCTAATCGGTATCCATGCCTACTTTGGGATCCATGTGATCGAACGGGGCATCATCTTTGTCGACCTGGCGATGGCTCAGATTGCGGCCCTCGGCGGGATGATGGCCGTGTTTTTCCACCACACGCCGAATTCGCTTTTGGGCTATGTCCTATCGTTAGGGTCCGTTATCCTAGGGGCCTTCGTGTTAGCTTGGACCCGCCATCGGGAACAGCGAGTCCCCCAGGAGGCCTACATCGGGATCGTATATGCCGTGGCGACAGCGGCGAGTATCCTCTTGGCCAACTGGGCCCCCGAGGGCTCAGAATATGTCAGGGAGATGTGGGAAGGCATCCTCCTGTGGGTCCGTCCCAG
>JANXAA010000430.1 GCA_025061865.1 Acidobacteriota bacterium
CCTCCTTCCTAAAGGGAGGGCGCTCGGAATAGATTGTCGATGGTCGCCACTCTCTAAGTCTCCTCTCCGAGGGGGCAGTAGGTATGACGCGACGGGTCATACCTATCATATCATACTCATGGGAAAACTCCAAAGGCGACACCCAGCCTCTTAGAATACCGCCCGTCATGACAGTATCCCCCTGCCTGGACGCCGCCCGTGATGGCGGCGTCATCCGAATCCCAATCGGTAGGTGTCGCCTTTGGGGCTAAGGAGGGGGTTCGCAGGGGGGGACCTCATGAAGCCCGTAGTCGGAAACCGATTTCTCGAAGAGCCTGGCGGGCGATGACGATCCGTTGAATTTCCGAGGTCCCTTCCCCGATCGTACACAGTTTGGCGTCCCGATAGTACTTCTCGACGGGATAGTCCTTGACGAATCCGTAGCCCCCAAAAATTTGAACGGCCATGTCGGCGACCCGCACAGCGACCTCCGAGGCGAAGAGCTTAGCCATCGAGGACTCCTTGGGCGTCGCCCGCCCCTGGTCCCGGAGCCAGGCGGCCCGATGGACCAGGAGCCGGGCCGCCTCGACCTGGGTCGCCATGTCAGCCAGCATGAATTGAATGGCCTGAAATTCAGCGATGGGGCGCCCGAATTGACGTCGCTCCTGGGCATACCGGAGGGCCGCCTCGAAGGCCCCCTGGGCAATCCCGACGGCCAGGGCCCCGATGCCGACCCGGCCACCTTCGAGGACTTGCAAGACTTGCGCAAAACCCTGGCCGACCTCGCCGATGACGTTTTCGGGCGGGACCCGACAGTCGTCGAGAATGACCGACGCTGTATCGCTGGTCCGCATTCCCAACTTGCTCTCCCGCTTGCCGGGGATCAGGCCCGGTGTCCCTCGCTCGACGATGAAAGCCGTCAGGCCGCCCTTCCGACCCTTTTCCCGGTCTGTGACGGCCATGACGACGTAAACATCCCCGACCGTCCCGTGGGTCGTGAAGTTTTTCGTCCCCCGCAAGACCCAAGCCGTCCCATCCCAGAAAGCTTGCGTCTGCAGGTTCCCGGCATCGCTGCCGGCCTCGGGCTCTGTCAACGCCCAGGCACCCAGCTTCTCGCCCCGAGCTAAGGGGCCGACGTAACGTTCCCGCTGGGCCTCACTGCCGAATCGATAGATATGGGCCGTGCATAGGGAGTTGTGGGCTGCCACGCTGAGGGCGATGCCCGGCTCGACCCGGGCCAACTCCTCGATGACGATAACGAACTCCGAGGACCCGTAGCCGGCGCCCCCATACTGTTCCGGGACCATCACACCCAGGAAGCCCAGCGCGGCCATCTTCTGGAACACGTTCCGGGGGAAGACCTCCCGCTCGTCCCATTCTCGGAGGAAGGGCCGGATTTCCCGCTCGGCGAAGGCCCGGACCGTGTCCCGAATCATTCGCTGGACGTCGGTATAGTCGAAATCGACCATGGCCGCCTCGGGACCCATTCGCTGGGGCAGATAGGCCGATAGGGAAGCGGGAGGCTAGAAGAGGCCTTGGCATCTGGTTCAGGCGCTATCGGGGTCGGGGCGTCAGGCCAGAGGCCTACGGTCCGGACCCCCTGTCTCTCCCGATGGACCCATCGGTCTGCGTGCTATCTGCCTGAGACAATTGCTTACTTCTGAGGCGCCGGGGCCGGTGGCGTTGGAGACGGGACGGCCGGGGCTGTCGAGGCTGGCGGTACACTCGGAATCGGGGGCCGCATCTCGGCCCGCCGACGCTGCAGGATCGAAATCGCCAGGGACGTCCCGATAAACAGAATGAAACAAGCGACCGTGATCTTATTCAAAAGGGACATCGCGGTCCGGCCGCTCATGATCGGTGAAGCACCGCTCCCGCCGCCAAAGATGCTGGCGAGGTCGGACCCCTGTCCCTGCTGAAGCAAGACGGCGATGATGATAAGGATGCACAGAAAGACGTGCAGAGCGATG
>JANXAA010000431.1 GCA_025061865.1 Acidobacteriota bacterium
GGAACTTTACCTGAATCGAGTGATGCTTGATGCTGTCCGGAAGCGACCCGAGGTCAAAGCTGATGAGGTAGTAGTGCCGAAAGTCGCTCCCGATTTGCTGAAAAAACCGGTCGAGGCCTGTCGGCGACGTCCAAGCTATGCCACCCGTCTGCTCGGCGATACCCGCCATCTGGTACTGAATGTTCACGACATTGAACTCCGGCGTGATCGTCGGCCGGATGTTCGTATCCGCGCCCCATTCGGGGTTCGGCGAAGTCGGATTGACCCAGTAGATGGTCAGGCCCGCCGCATTCGCCGATCGAACGATCTCTTCGTAGGTCCGGACCTCAGTCGAATACGTACTCAGTTCCCGCTGAAACTCCTGAACGATCCGCGTTTCTAAAAACGGCGGGATATCGTGCCGTTGGACATTCCATCGGAAGGCCTGGAGGGCATACGACAGGTAGAAATTGCCTGTCGAGTCGAAGCCCTCCGAGACGAAAAGGACGCTTTTCCGACCCGGTACGTGGGCTAAGAAGTCAAAGACCGTCTGGAGGGAGGTTTCCAGATTTCGAGCCACCCGCCGGTCCTCGAGGCCCATGTGGCGGGCCGTATGGAAGGCATCCCGGGCGATCTGCTCGTAGCACATCTGCCGTCGGTCGGGTTCATCGTATATGACACAGCCTTCGAGACGCTCCAAGATGCTATCGAGGGTCGAGAGGCGGCTGACCGTCCACGTGGTTCCCCGCGTACCCGCTCCGGCTCGCTCTAAGGTCTTCAAGACCAAGTCCATGTCTTGAGTCAGTCCGTGCTCGACGCGGAAGCCTCCGTTCGCGTCCAGACTTACAAACATAAAATAAGACCCCATTCGATGGAGTTCCTCTAAGAATCGGCGTAGGGACTCCTTCAGCGTGGCTAAGGTCAGACCGCCCGTATGGGCCTTGTCATACAGAATGATGAACGTATTGAAGGGCGTCTTCGGCGGGACAGCACCCGCCTGCTGATAGGGCCGAATGACCTCTCCCGTGACCTGCGTCGGCGGCGGCGCCTCCGGGCCGGTCGGCGGCTTTTCAAGGGCGATGAGGTCCACATAGCGAACCGAATAGGCCTTCCCGTCGACGGTCAGCTCGAAATCCTCAGGTCTCAGGCCGTATGCAAATTGGCCTTTGTCGTCGTACACAAAGACCTCGACCTGTCCCAGACGGACCTCGACCCGAGCCTGGGCCCCCGGGAAGGTATAGACCTGCTCTTGGGAGATCGACTTCGGCGCTTCCTGGGCCCGAAGGGGCCAGACGCCCCATAGGCAAAGGGATAGACTGACCAGGCAGATAGACAGGTAGGCCGATGAGTAAGCCGACAGACAGGTATTAGATAGTTGAGATAGGCGAACCCGAGGACCAACGTCCTTGCCTGGGGGAATGCAAACGTCCTCGCCGGTAACGAGACGACGTAACAGCCCAGCGGTACGGCGATAAGACGGTCGAGGCCTCATGGACCTCACTCTCACGCAGCGCGGATTCCGGGTCCCGAGACCTAGTCCATACCCGGAGCTTCATTATAGCGCAGGGGAAACCAAAGGAGGATCGGCCGTCACGGTTCGATGATTAGGGGAAGTGGGGGCGTCGCTATTGAGACGCCCCCTGATCCTGATATTAAGTCTTGATTATCCCGGGCGATCCATCAACTTTCCCGAGACCCGGGGCCGGACGCCCGGGACTTTCCCTTTACCAGCTGAAACGCAGACCCAGACGGACCGCCAAGGGCGCCGAGCGAGCCGTCACCCGCCCATAGTCGGGATGCGTCGGCCTGCCAGAGGTCTCGTACTCCAGCATTTCGAGTTCCACGTTCTGCTGGTAGGCCGTCGCCGCCTGCCGGTTGAAGATATTGAAAATGTCCACAATAAGGGCCAGCCGCCGGCCCCCGCACATCTTAAAGGTTTAGTCGGC
>JANXAA010000432.1 GCA_025061865.1 Acidobacteriota bacterium
GGCTATACGGACCAGGAGCCATGTCTCGGCGTCGATATATAGTTTGATCCCGTCCAGGGTTTCCACTCGACGGACCCCGTAAGGCCCGATGGCCGTCGGCGGTGAACGGAGCCACTCTTGGTATTGCCGCAGGGTCTGCGGGTCACAGACGCATTGGCCCTTCGCCTGATAGAGGGGGCCGTACTTTTCGACAATCTTCTGCCAATAGGCCATCAGGGGCCCGCCTGTCTGGGCGACGACCTCGGTCGCGAGTAGGCAGGCCAGCATGCCGTCTTTGTCAGGAATGTGGGGTCGGAGCGTGAAACCGGCGCTCTCCTCGACGGCGACCAGGATGTCGTCCCGCCACAGGTAGGGCGCCGCATTCTTATACCCGATGGGGATCTGAATCACGGGCTGGCCGTGGGCCCGGGCGATCCGGTCCAACAGATGGGTCGTGGCGATGTTTCGCACGACGCCCCCCGTCTCACCCCGACCCTCTAAGAGGTAGTCGTACAAGATACACAGGACCTGCTCGGGTTGCACATAGATGCCGTCCCGGTCGACGATCCCGAAGCGGTCACCGTCTCCGTCCATCGCCAGACCGAGGTCAAACGGACCGTCTCGGACAAACCGGATAAGCTCCTGGAGGTTCTCCCGGGTCGCCTCTGGACCGTAGCCCCCGAAGTAGGGGTCCTTGAAGCTATGAAGCGGCTCGACCTCTATAGGGGTCCACTCAGTCAGGTAGCTTTCCAAGTACTCCCGTGTCGAACCATACAGGGGGTCGACGACGACCCGAAGCCGCCGCTGGAGACGCTCCGGCGGGACCAGCCGGGCCAGCTGTTCCAAGTAATCTGGCCGCGGATCGATCAGCGTCACCCATTGCTCGTCGTAGGTCAAGGTGATGACCGAGTGACTCGAGTAAGCCGTCACGGCGGTCTCCCACTGGCGGGTGACTTCGTCCCCCATTAGGCCGCCCCGTTCGTCGATGACTTTGATGCCACTGTATTGAGGCAGGTTGTGACTGCCCGTGAAGTTCAGGCCGAGGGTAGCGCCCCGTCGCGTGACGGCCCAGCTGATCGCCGGATGGGGAGCGTCCCGTTGGCACAGCCAGACAGGAATTCGCCCGCGAGCAAAAACCCGGGCACTCTGTTCGGCGAATCGTTCGGACAAGAAACGGGTGTCGTAGCCGATGACGACCCGAGGACTCTCATAGTGAGCCAGGAGCCAGTGGGCCAGGACCACCGAGAAGCGCCGTACGTTTGCAAACGTGAAGTCTTCCCCGATGACCCCACGCCATCCCGCCGTCCCGAAGCGAATCACCGCCGCCATCGAAATCTCCACCGGCCGATCGTCTTCGCCCGATCCCAGAGGCAGGATACAAGATGCGAGGAGCCGGATGCAAGAGTGGGACCTGACCTTGCATCCGGCCGCGGGCATCGTGTATCTTGCCCTTCCCAGATCGACCGGAGGAGGGAGTCCGGATGGACATGCCTATCGGGAGCGGCCCCCTCTACTGGTTTATCGAACGGCATCGAGAAGACACGGGCCTCTTCATGGGGGCCCGCCGCGTGTGGACCTATCAGAGTAACTTTCAGGATATCGCTGTCCTGGAGACCGAGACCTGGGGCCGCGTCTTGGTCCTGGACGGCCTCGTCCAGATGACTGACCGGGACGAGTTCATCTACCACGAGATGCTAGCCCACGTGCCCTTGATGATTCATCCGGACCCGCGCCGGGTCCTGATCCTCGGGGGCGGGGACGGCGGGGTTTTGCGAGAAGTCCTCCGCCATCCAGAGGTCACGCGGGTCGTCCTATGCGAGATCGACCCGATGGTCGTCGAGGTCGTCCGCCGGCACTGGCCCGAGCATGGGGCCGTCTTCGACGAACCCCGGGTCCAGGTCCTCCATGAGGATGGGGGCCAATTCGTTCAGACGACTTACG
>JANXAA010000433.1 GCA_025061865.1 Acidobacteriota bacterium
GATGTGGCGGCGCAACGTGTGTCTACCGATTTCCCTGCGGGCCCTCACGCCCCGGTACGCCGACCCCCGGCTGATGCGACCGGGAGGCCGCGTCCTGGAGGCCGTCCCCGAGTTCGACGTTTACTCGATGGGCGTCGTCTTGGGGGAGCTCATCGAGAAGGGATATCTTCCCGAGACAGCCGGGGGCCTTGCCCGACGGTGCCTGGAGGGTCCGAGGCCCTCGGCCGTCGAGTTGGCCCATTGCCTGGAGGGACTGAGCCTTGCTGGACGTTATCCTTGACACCATCTGGGACCGCTGTGTCGAGCTCTGGGTCACGGACCGGGGCTACTACGTCGTATCCGCCCCGACGGGTCATTTGGAGACCCTCCCCGAGCTGGCCGACCTTCGACCCGACCGTCCCGTCGAGGCCCTGTGGGAGGAAATCCGGCGCCAGTCCAGTCTGCTAATCCCGGCGGACGTGCCCGTCGAGACCGCCGTCTGGATTGACGCCCAGGGACGCATGTGGCGGGCGACATATTTCCGGTCGATTCATGCCATCGTCGTGCTCCGACGGGTCGGCTTTCCCTTCACGGCGGCCGACTACCCGGAGCCCTTCCAGCGGTTCGTGTCATCGCTGATCGGGGAGGGACGGGGCCTGATCCTCATCGGTGGCCCCATCGGAGGCGGCAAAAGCGCCTTGCTGTCGGTCTTCCTGCGCGAGCTCGTCCGTCAGCCTGTCGGGATCGGTATCTATGAGGAAAGCCTGGAACTGGACCTGCCGGCTGACCGGGCCGTCGTCTTCCATCGTCTACGCGGCGTCCACTATCAGAACCTGGCCGAGGCCTTGGAGAGCGACCGTCGGGTCATGCTCCGGGCCGTCGCCGTCCAGGAGGTCACCGAGCGAGATGTACCGGCCCTCTTGCACCCGATCCGCATGGGCCGCCTCGTCCTGACGACGATGCACGCCGTCTCCCTTCGGGAACTTCTGCACCGCCTGAGCCAGGCCGTCGGCGGGTCGGCCGTCCTGGCCGACATACTGACGGCCTTGATCATGGTCCATCTGCGGCTCGGTGTGCAGGGTCAGGTCATCCCCGTACCGTCCATTTTTCGCCCGACCGGGAGCGTAAGGATTTCCCTCGAGCGCGGCGACTTGGACGGAGCCATCCAGGCCTATGAACATGACCGGGAGGGCCTTGACAACCTGCCCGAATCGGTCGTCCTAAATTGGCTAGAGGCGCAGGGCTGGATTGAGCCTGAATCGGCCTTCCACGTGGGTCGAACGTATATCCAGGAAGTCCACGGTAGGGGGACTGCCCGACGAACGATCCCGGGCGGCTTGGGCGTTCACTTCTCGGCCAAAGTCCAGGTCCAGGCAGGTGTGGTCAGCGTTCTCCAGATGCGACCCTTCCGAGATGAGGAGGCGTGTGCCTGTATCCAGGCGGCAGCCCGGTCGTGGCCCGACGGATTCTATCAGGTCGAGCTCACGGAGTGAATCAAGTGCGAAGTACATAGGGCATAGTGCAGATAAGGCTTCCTGCTCTGTACCCCTGGCCCTCTCTGGAGGGACACGATGCATTACATCATCCGGTATCCGATGAGCTATGGGAACGTCCGACCACCGGGCATCGCCTTCGTCGACCACTGCATGATCACGACGGCGACCCACCGGGCTGTCATCGTCCCCCAGGCCGCCTTGGTCCTGCCCATCGTCGAGCAGCTATGTGCCCTCCAGGCCGACTTTCAGTGCCAGTCCATCCGGCCCTTTTCGCGCCTTCCGGAAGCGGCCCAGGGGTATCCCCGGGAAGGCCTCTGCAGTTACCTGTACTACCACGTTCTCCAGTCCCGAGCCCCCTATGCCCTACTTCAGCAAGACGGAGTTCGTCCCGTCTTCATCCGTCTCTTGGACCGGGAGTACCCAGTCGCCCAGAATCAGGTCATC
>JANXAA010000434.1 GCA_025061865.1 Acidobacteriota bacterium
GTCTGGAAGAACTGTGGGCGACCCAGCGACCCGGAGACTGTATGGAGTGGGATGCCCTCAGCCGTGTAGCTCGCTTCCGGCGTAGGGGACCTGCAGGCGGCGTCTACGCCCGGTGGCGGCTCCCGGCGGGCGCCGCGGGGAATCGCCTTCGGTCGTTCTGCGACGGGGGCGGGACGCTCACGGACCCCCAGACGGGCCGGGCCTTGGAGAGCGTCGTGTGCGCCGACCCGGGGCTGAGGCTTCCGGGCTGGGGCGTCTGCCGGTCACCCGTCGGGGGCGTCGTCTTCCGGACGGTCGTGAGGTAGCGAATGGCGAATAGCGAATCAGCGAGCGGGGATTCGCCGATTTGCTACTCGCTATTCGCTATCTTGAGGATTTCCCATGGGTCGGCGGGGCGTCGCTTACTGGCAGATACGGGTCCGGATCAGCGACTTAGTCGGCGGACCCCAGGATATGGCCGTCGTGTTGATTCAGGGCACCCAGGAAGAAGCCTATCAACGGGCCATTCGGGTCTTCGGCAGTCAGCGGGTGGTGGGGATTCAGAAAGTCCTCAGCGGTTTCTGGCGGCTCCGGCCTGGCGTCCGGGACCGATTGATGGTCTTAGAGATGTTCCGAGACTTTATAGCCGAGGGCATCTCACCTTTACGGGCCATCTCGACCAGGCTTCCGACGTTTCCGCTTCGTATTCGGCGTGTGCTGGCCCCGATCGCGGGGGCCGTCGCGGCCGGCTCTGGCTTAGGGGAGGCCCTGCGATTTGCCGGGTTTCCGGACCGGGAGGCCCGGCTGGTCGAGATCGGCGAGCGGTCCGGCCAGTTGGTCGAGCTTCTCGAGCGGACCATCGAGCTGGTCCAGGACACGGAAACTCTCCGGCAGTCCCTCCTCACGGTCGCCATGTATCCAGCCCTGGTGGTCCTCGTGATGGGCGGTGTCGGGTGGGTCTACCACTTATTTGTCTTGAAGAACATCCAGCAGGTGATGTCCGAGATGGGTCGTGACCTGCCGTGGGCCTCCCAGGCCCTGGTCGTGGCGATGGGATGGTTTCCGGTCGTCGTGGGCTTCGCCACCCTGGGCGGTCTCCTGTGGCGCCGGGCTCGGACATGGCTACTGCGGCTGCCGGGCCTCCGGTCCGTCGCCGAAATGATCGATGTGATGCGTACCCTGTGGGTCATCGAGGCTGGCCTGGCGGCCAGTGACCCCTTGGACCGTTCCTTCGAGTACGCAGCCCGATTGTGTTTAACCGAACGGATGGCCCAGGCCGCTCGGTCGATGGCTCGCTGGGCGCGCGGCGAGGAGTCTGGGCGTGTCCCGATGTACGAACGTCTGCTGGACGTCGGCTACCCGATGGACATGGCTGTCATCATGTCGACAGGCTACGAGACGGGACGATTGGAGGAGACCGTCCGTCGCTTGGCGCGGCGTTATCAGGAGAAGATCCGGGAAATGGCCCGCCGGCTCGCTCAGGCGGTTGAGTACGGCTTGATCCTGGTGATCGGCCTGCTGGTCGGCGGGTCGGTCGCCAGCATCTATTCGACCATTTATCAGACTATTACTCGTTTCGGGGGCTGACCATGCCGACCATCGAGGTCCTCGTCGAACCGTGGACGACCGACGTGGTCTGGCAGGAGGAGGTCAAACGCTGTGACATTTGTGACATGGACACCCATATCCGTCATCCGGATCGAGCCGCGACGCCGCGCTGTCTCCTATGTGCTGTCTTGGCACCCCACGGGCGGGTCTCCTACCAGGGTTTGCCGGCCGTCGCCGGGGAACTCTTGGACGACCGCTACTATTTGATCTTGGCTGAGGAAGCCCGGGACGGTCGAGGCGACTCACCGAGTCCCGCCTACCGGGCCGAATGGCGAGCCCTGGCTCGCCGGGCCGAAGGAAAAGTCGGGTGGGC
>JANXAA010000435.1 GCA_025061865.1 Acidobacteriota bacterium
CGCCGAACGCCTACGTCAGCTACGGGAATACGGATGGCGCCAACGCTTTGTTTCCGAGCGGGTTGGCACCAATTCTCGACTCGACGAGATCCAGGCCGCATGCCTGCGGGTTAAGCTCCCCCATCTGGACGAATGGAATGAGCGCCGTCGGACGCTGGCCCGTCTATACCGGGAATCCCTACAGGACATGCCTGTCCGATTTCAAAGTATACTACCGGGCGCCGAGCCTGTATATCACCTCTTCGTGATTCAAGCCCCGGACCGGGATAATCTCCAGGCGTTCCTGGCCGAACATGGTATCGGCACGATGGTCCACTATCCCCAAGCCGTTCATCAACAGCCGGCGTATCGTCACCTGGGGCGACGGGACTTGTCTGTCACGGAACGAGTCGTCCGAGGGGTTCTTTCCTTGCCGATGTACCCCGAGTTATCGGCGACAGCCGTTAGGTATGTAGCCGGCCGTATCCGGGCCTTCTACCAGGGGTAGAAGACGCCTTATTGGTGGGGCGGCGGGGCCATCGGCCGACAGAAGACCACGATGGGCGGTGAGACGAACTCAGGCTCTGGGTTCAGGGGAAGCCATTCCAAGATTTTCTTCCACGAGTAAGGTCGAAGCATCAACTCGAGCGGCGGTCGGACCCACGGATGTCGATAAAACACCCGGCATAACCGGTAGGGGTAGGGATCTTGAAACAGACGCACCAGGGCCGCTTTCTCCTCAGGCGACTGGGCCATCCCGATGAAGAAGCGGGCAAAGCTGGACTGGCTGAGCACGACGTAGGTCGGCCCCTCAGGCCGGTGCCAGAGATCGGCCAGGGCGTGAAATGTGTCATACATCTCTAAGGCAAAGTCGGATCGGAACCTGGGGAGATACGACTTCAGGTGGAAAGCGGCGACCCGCGTCCCTGCCGGCAGGCGGCCAAACCAAGCTGTTGCTTGAGCGCGGGTATCGTGTAGGAACATCCAGTCTGTCATGAGGGCAAAGCCCAGGGTGTACAGGACGGTTAGGCCGACCCCGGCCCGGAGCCACCGCCGACCCCGAGGAGCTTGCCACATCCGATCCGCCAGAGCCCCGGCGAGCACGTTCAGAGCCGGTACGATAGGCAGGATGTACCGAGCCGGTGGGTAAATCCGCGAGGTCCCGATGTACAGAAAGTAGGGGAGGACCCACGCGTACAGCAAGATCCGGGGTCGAGCCGCCGGATCCCGCCACCGGGGAAAGCTAAGGACAGCCCCGACCCCGCTCAGCAGAAAGAGGGGCAGGCCCTGATTGTGGATCAGGTTCAACAAGTGCTGGGGCCATGAAAAGGGTAGGGGCTGACCGCCTTCTTCCGTCATGGCGAACCGGTACTGATACAGGACCCCGTGGACCCAAAAATTTCGAAACTCCCGCAGGGCGTAGGGCGTCCCGGCCAGAAAAGCACCGACCCAAAGGCCGAGGGCGACGATCCCGCCGGCCAGCCACCGAAGGACCCATCGCCCCCATGCCTGTCCAGCCCTATCGCCCCCTGGCCTCACGGCGAAAAACGTCAGGGCTACGAAGACCGGGACAGCCAGGGCAACCATGTTATACAGCGTCGAAGCCGCCAGGCCAGCGACGACGACGCCGGCTGCCCAGAGCCCCCACCGGGCCACCTGGACCGCCCGAACTAAGAGATACAGGCTCAGCGTCGCCAGACTAATGGCCGGCACGTGGGGTACGGCAAAGTGACCGAACGTGATGAGGCCCGAGGTCAGGGCTGTCAGCAAGGCCGCCCAAAGACCTGCTGTCGGACCCCACAGGGCGCGCCCGAGGAGAAAGACCCACAGGACCAGCAAGACCCCAAAGATGACACTGGGAAGCCGGGCCAGGATGCGAGCCTTCGCGAAGAAATCTGCATCGTTGT
>JANXAA010000436.1 GCA_025061865.1 Acidobacteriota bacterium
GTTCGGCGGACCGCGCGGGACGGAACAGGGGATCGGCGGTCGGGGCCTCCAGGAATCGGGCGACCCCAAAGGGAATCCAGGGCACTAAGCCCATCAACAAGCGTTGGCCACAAGAGACGCCGGCCCACCAGTCATGATAGGTTAGCATAATCCCCAACAGGCCGGCCGTGCTGGCCAGGGCCAGATGGCGGCTCAGGCCCGAGATACGAACCCATCCGAGGAGGGCTACCAGAATCAGGGGGTGCCATATGGCGAAGCCGCGGACAGGATGAAGCCATAGGGCCCATGCTCGGAAGCCGACCCATCGCAAGGCGTCCGGCCATGGGTAATTCCACACGAAGAGGCGTGGGCTGTAACCTGTCGCCCCAATATGTTCCATCCACGTGGCCTGATACCCCAGGAGGAAGGCTACCCAGGGGGCCATTCCGACCAAGCCCCAAAGGGTCCACCGAACGGCAGCCTCCCGGCGAGTCCGACCGATACCGACGACAGCGGCCAGAGTCACCAGTGCGACCCATGGGAGCAAGGCATAGCGGGTCGCTATAGCGGTCCCCCAGGCCAAGCCCGATAGCAGCCCCCCCAGTGTCTGCACGGCCGACCGGGACGATTCAGCCATCCGGATCCCGCCCAGGCCCAGGATGAGGAGGGCCACTTCCGTTGCGTGACTGAACAAAGGGGCTCGACTGGCATAATACAGCCACGGTGTTCCCCAGAAGGTTAGGAGGACGGCCCATCGGGCCTGTCCGGAGTGGACACCTGTCCAAGCGGTTAAGAGGGCCTCCAAGACGACCATGGCCAGAAGGGTCAGGCCCCCCAAAATGACCCAGGCCCCCAGGATACGCCCGAGGGGATAGGGTGCGTGGAGCCAACCGGCCAGAGTGGTCTTTCGAAATACGGCGTCCCCCAGGGCCATCCCCGGCCAGAGGACGAGGGCCATCCCGGGTGGGTAGAAGGAAATCGGTCGGCCCGTCGTGGGCTCGACCCGGAAGAGGTATCGGAATGGCTCGACCGACTGGAGATATTCCCCGGCCGTCCAGTCTTGCCATCGGTGGACGTACCAAGCCTCGGCGGCGGCGTAATAGTGGATGGCGTCACTACTCAGAAAGACGTTACCCCACAGGCCGACCGCCGCCAGCCAGCCCAGGGTGTACACGACGGCTGCGGTCAAGAGGCGTCGGACCATGAGAGGTCTCAGGATATGGCAGAATATGGCAGACAGGACCCCCTTCAAAGTTACCGGACCGCCTAAGAGATTCTGAATCCTGAGGGCAGCTCTACCTGACACTCAGCGCCCCGGACCCGACACCCCGAATCCTATCGGTCCTCGACCGCGAAGGAGGCAAAGACAGTGTCCGAAAGCCACCGACGGCGGACCTCAGCGGGTGAGACCCGCAGTTGAGACCAGTAGATCTTGACCCGGTGGCGGCGGACGACTCGATCGACCCACTGCTGAACCCGTTGATGAAATCGGTCCTCCATGATCCGAAGTCGAATCTCTTCGAAGACCTCTTCCAGGGGGGCGATCCCAGCCGGCCGTCGATCCAGGACCTTGAAGATGACATATACGTTTCCAATCTGGATCGGAGGCGCGCACTTTCCCGTCGGCGTCTGTCGAACGAGGGATTGGACCTCCGCTGGGAGGTCCTCCAACTCGACGATTCCGACATAACCCTGTTGGAATCCTACGGGGGATTGGAATCCGCCCTGACCCGAGCTGGCCAGATAGACGTAATGGTCGAACAGCTCGGGGATGACCTGAATTTGCTGATAGGCCTGTTGAGCCTCGACGGCCTCGGTGAGGCCCAATTGGGCCAAAAGGACTCGGTCGCCGCGTCGGAAGGTAGCCTGATGCGCTGTATAGTATGC
>JANXAA010000437.1 GCA_025061865.1 Acidobacteriota bacterium
TCGTGACTTGATAAGGCACAAAGCCCTCCAGCGTACAGGTCACCGTGTACACGCCGGGCGCTATAGCCAAAAGGGCAAATTCGCCCCGCTCGTCGCTGACAGCGACCCAGGGCGTATGCTCGACCCGGACCGTGGCACCCGGCAGGGGGGACCGGTCCGACTCGAGGAGGACCCGACCCCGAACCTGGCCGACCTCGCCCGCCCAGGCGGTCCAGGCCATCAGGAGGAAGACGGTCACCGCCGACGAATAGGGATGGGGCCACGGCAAAGGACCCCCCGCAAGTAGCCAGGCCTGAGTGACCGGCCTGGGGGCATGCAGGCTCAGCCCGTAGCCCCGCCGACCCACTGGAGTGCAGACGTCCCTGTCTGCCATGGGACGGTATTTTATCCAACGTCCATACCGCATAGGACTATCCTTATAAAATTTATAAATAATATTTAATTGTTATCCATCATAGACTCATGACCTGTCCAGACAGCGCCCGTTACAGCCCCGCCCCTCCCCCCACCGCCAGCCCATGACGTCGGACCCTCAGCGAGGTGTCGCTCTGAACGCCGACGGGGGAGTCGGAAAAGTCGGGTCGACCCCGTCTTCGATATTTTAAGATGGGCAGGGCAAAAGATGCGAGATCAGGGAGCGATCTCGGGTCGCCGAGGGTCGGGTCCCCAGAAAGAGAGACCTAAACGGCGGACCTTATGACGCATCTCCTCTTGGAGCCTCGTCTTCACCCTATCGACAAAGCCCTCATATTCCCGGTCGGTCAGATAATCGACGACGAGCTTTTCCTGTTCCGGCATCAGGGGCGCCCCGTGGAAGACCATCCGTCTTACGATAGAGGTCCACTGTTCGGCCCGGACGGCTCGGTCGGGGCTCAGGAAGAGTCGGTCCAGGACGGCGACCCGAGGCATGTCGTGGCATATAGAGCACGCACCTAAAAAGACTTTCTCTCTTTCGGTGCGGGGCTCCGGGTGAACCAGGACCACGGCCTTCGATAAGGCCGACCGGGCTTGCCCCGCTCGGGCTTGCCACGTCCGAAGGGTCCGTAGGGGAACGTCGACCTTCAGGACCGGGGCGTCCGGTCCGGCCCCCACGTATACCTGGTCGACGACTTCGTAGGTTTCTACGTCGATGAACGAGATCGAACGGCCCATCGGGTGGTCCACGACGGCCAGACGACCGTTCGGACTGAAAGTGACGAGGTGCGTCCCAGCCCCCACGTCGATTTTCCGGACGACTTCAAAGCTCCGGGGGTCCAAGAGGGCGATGTAAAGTTCGTTGTGATGAGTCACCCAGATGAAGCCGTCGGGACCGTAGAGGGCAGCGTTCGGTGTGTTGCCCGTTCGGACGAATTTCACCGTCTGGAAGTCTCGGGTATCGACGATGGTGATGCCGCCCCCGCCCCAGCTAATAGCCGCATAATAGGGCGTCTTGCCCAGGAAGACGGAATTCACGGTCACTGGCGGCAGCTTTCCGACCCGAGCCACGACCGTTTCCGTCTGCGTGTCGAAGAAAACGACTTCGTTATCGATCGTGTTATTGACGGCCACCAGCTTGCCGTCCCAGGAGACATCCAGACCGCTTCCGGAACCCGGGAGTTTGTATTCCGTGACCGTCCGTCCTAAAGTCCGGACCCTCCAGGTCCCTACGTCGAAGACGGCGATGTAGGGTTCGGCCTGTAAGCTCACGAAGACCTTCCGACCATCAGGCGTCACCCCGACGTCCCGGGGGCGCTTTCCGACACGAATAAGGGTGACCAACTCAGCCTTGTCCACGTCGATGACGGCTACGTGCTCGGCCAGGTTCAGGGTGACGAAGGCATACGTGCCATCGGGCGAGAAGCTCAGGTGAAGCGGTCCCCCTCGCTC
>JANXAA010000438.1 GCA_025061865.1 Acidobacteriota bacterium
TGGCGGCCGTCCAGCCACTCCAAGTGGGCCGGTCCGGCGCCAGGAGCCGCACGGCCAGGACCGGCAGGAACCCCTTCAGCATGTCCAGGGCCAAGACCAGGAGACCCCACCGGATCCCCAGGGCCCGTACGACGTTGGTCGCCCCGATGTTACCGCTCCCGACCTGCCGGATGTCGATGCCCCACCGCCGAGTGACGAGCCATCCCCAGGGGATCGAGCCGACCAGAAAGCTCAGTCCCAGTAATAGTACCCACTGAAGCATCGCGCCCCTCCCGTCCGGGTGAAGATAGACGCCAGGTCCCGGGTGTCGGGTTCCCCGAAAGACCCCGGACCCCAGACCCTCAGGTATCGGGCAGGACGGTCGGGTCCTGCTCCGACCGTGAAGTCGGAGCGGCGTGCCAGCGTGACAAGGTCCCCATCTGAAGGTTTGCCAACTACCCTGTCCCATCCGCATGAACAGGGCACCCATAAGCGGGGTTCTATGGGGAACATTTGCGCTGTCTTGACTCCAGACGGGGGTTCAGGAAATCCTCCCCGGAAGTCCGGCCTGGGTCCATGGGCCCTGCTTCCCGGGACCTCATTCCGCAACAGACGATTAGCGTCGAACGTTTATATCATGCTACCATTATAGGGACTCGAAGGGAGGTCGGTCCATGCGAGGTGCTGGGGGGACGCCCGGTGGGATCGGCATGTTCCTGCTGGGGTTGTTTATCATAGCCGCCGGTGTTTATATGTTCCTGAGCCGGGTCGACGTGACGCTCCGCCGGTGGTACCTCGGGGGCTACGACGCCTACGGGGTCATCTTAGTCATTTTTGCACTCGGACTGGGCATTCTCTTCTTCAACGCTCGGAATGTCGCCGGCTGGATTCTCACCCTGGGGAGCCTGGCGGCTATCATCCTGTCGATCGTCGTGAATCTGGACTTTTACTTCCGGCCGACGAATCTGACGACGACGCTCCTCATGATCGGTTCCATCGGGATCGGCCTCGGCCTTATCTTCCGGTCCTTCCGAAGTGCGACGGAGTAGGGGATGCGAGATACGGGATGAGAGATGTAATCGATATGGGGTGTTAGGTTTGCGGCGCTACCCTGTATCTCGTATCTCGCATCCTACCGCCTGTGTCCCGCATCTTGAGTTTCTAAGGAGGTGAGCGATGCCTGGCATCTTCAGTCGCATCGTCGATATCATCCAGGCCAACATCAACGATATGCTGGACCGGGCCGAAGACCCGGAAAAGATGCTGAAACAGATGATCATCGAGATGGAGGAAGCCGTCGCCAAGACGACGACGGCCGTCGCCAAGGCGATGGCCAACGAAAAGAGCCTGGAGCAGCAGTATGAGCGTCACCGCCGGTCGGCCCAGGAATGGGAACAGAAGGCCGTCCAAGCCCTCCAGAATGGACGGGAGGATTTGGCTCGCCAGGCCCTCGAACGGAAGCAGGCCTTCGAGCGGTCCGCCCAGGACCTGGAGAAGACTCTCCTCGAGGCCCGGCAGGCGACGACCCAGCTCCGCAGTCAGCTCGAGAAGCTGAAGAGCCGTTTGGAGGAAGCTCGGACCCGGTATACAACTTTATCCGCCCGGGCCCAAGCGGCTCGTACTCGAAAGGAACTCGCCCAGGCCCTGTCGGGCGTCGGTGGGGACGCCTTCTCAAAGTTTGAGCGTTATGAGAAGAAAATCCTCCAGCAAGAGGCCGAAGCCCAAGCGGCCGCCGAATTGGCTGGCGAATCGCCCCTCGAGGAGGAATTCGCCCGGATGGAGACCCAAAGTGCGGTCGACGAGGAACTGGCCCGTCTCAAGGCGAAACTCCAGGCTCAGGGAGGTGGATGATGGCCGCGATTCGACCAGGTACGTCCAAAACCCT
>JANXAA010000439.1 GCA_025061865.1 Acidobacteriota bacterium
TTGGGGGATGCGCTGACGGATTTTCGGACAGCTCATAGGGTTGCCCCGGAGAGGACTTTTCAGGAGAAGATGGGGATAGACGTTGACGCAAGTCCCCAGGATGGCATTGACGACCTCGACGCCGTGGGTCAGGTAGCCTAGGGTATGGACGAGGACGAGTTGTTCGTCATAGGTCAGGACGTGTTCGGTCTGGGCTTTGTGGACGAGGGCCCCCAAGACGGGGCAGCAGGTGATAATCGTTTGGAACTCAGGGTCGGCCTGGGGGCTATAGGGCGGGGTCAGGGCGGCCTGCAGTTCTCGAGCTTCCCGTTCTTCCGGGGGGACTGGCGGCGTCGGTGGCAGGGCGATTAACTGCTCGGCGGCGCGTAGGAAGGCTTCCGGTGGAAGGCGAGGCGTTTCGGCCAGGGCTCGGAAGGGGTCTGGGAGGGCGCGGCCTTCGGGGTCGAGGAACAGGCATCGCCGACCCGTCCGGCGGTGAATCCCCAAGGGGAGCTTGATGAGGTTCCCCAGCTGACCGGGTTCGACGGTGTCCTGACGGGGGAAGACATCTACGTGGAGTTCAGGCGGAATCGACTCCAGACGGGCGATCCGCTCGGCGACGGTGCGAACGATACGGGCCTCGACTGGTGCGTGGAAGAAGACCCAGACGTGGCGACCCTTGAAACCGCTGTCTTCCAGGAGTGGGCTCAGGCCTAAGGTCCGACATCGGGCTGCAATCCGGACCGCCGTCTCGTGGGCTCTCCGAGCGAGTTCGGTTAGGCGGTCCGGGCGGCGTATGTATTTCTCGAGGACATTCCGGTTGATGTCCACGCCCCAGACGGCGAAAAAGACGGTCCCATCGAGACGGACGGGGTAAACCCCGCAGGTCAGGTCGCCGTCCAAGTGTTGACGCAGGACGCGTAGGGTCAAGGGTTCGTGAATCGGTTGGTAGCCGACCCGGCCCTGGCGGTCGACCCACTGACGGGCGTAGACACCTTCCCGGCCCTGGAAGTACTGGGCGAATAGGGCCACTTCGGACTCGCCCGGGCGGCGGCCGAAGACGGCGTCGGGGGCTGTCGGGAGCGCCGGAAGCCGCTTAAGGCGGGTCCGGATTTCAGGATGCTGGGTCCGTTCGAGACCGGTCTGATAGACCTGGCGGGCGGCGTCGAGAGCTTCTCGGTCCTCCAGGATTTCTCCGAGGCGGAGGAAGACCCGAGGGTCTGCCGTGCCCGCCTCGATGGCGGCTTGAAGGTGCTCTTCAGCGGCGGACCACTTGCCCAGGTCGAGGTACAGCTCGGCTAGGCGGACGTGCCATTCGGGGCGGGGTACCTGACGGACGGCGTGGTGATAGGCCTGTAGGGCTTCCCGGACCATGCTGAGGCGTTCGAATCGCTCGCCCCACCGGGCACACGTCTCGGCGTCGGCGGCTTCGGGTCGCCATGTAGCGGCCCGGGCGCGGGCAGAAACTGGGTCACCCTGTGCTATCAGGGTATCGACTTCAGAACCTAAGTCATCGACCATGGAAGCCTCCTCGCATACAGGCGTCGGGCGGCCGGGATTCGGTCCGGGGGACCGTCGGTAGGGACGCAGAGGCGGGGCTCCCGCTGGGACCCCGCTTCAGCGGGCAGGGGGTGGATCATCGGACTGACCCACTGACCGGCCTGCCTCACCGCCGAATCCTGTATTGACCTAAGCCGAAGGCTGTATTTTTGCCGACGTGGACGACCTCTCCCAAGCGGAGCCAGCCCCACAAGGGCATTAAGGGGCCCTCGAACTCGATTTCTCCGACGTGACCGCCCAACTGCATGAGGGTCGCCTGTCGGCGGCTATAGCTCGTCCAATCGACCCAGGCCAAGTCTTGCCGGACGGTCCGGACCTG
>JANXAA010000043.1 GCA_025061865.1 Acidobacteriota bacterium
GGAGCGTCCCATTCTTTGGTTTATGGGGGCCAGGGGCCGGTTTTTCCCATTGCCTGGGAAGACACGGTCAGGGGCACGGCCATGCGTCCCTACCGTGACGTCGTGATGATGCGGCGGCGTGATGCGCTCGACTCCAGTCGTTCGGCTTCAGTGTCTGTCTCTTCTTGATGCCGTCTCGACGTCACGTCATCACGATATCCCAAAGACGGAGGGGTACTATGTGGCGGTGTTTGCGTGGCTGGGTCGCCATTGCCGGCATCTTGTTGGGAAGTACCCCGGCGTGGGCCCAATACACCGGCCAGGAACAAGCCTTGGGCTTTTTCTTCGGTCCCAGTCTGTATGACGTAGGTGGGACCTTTGATGATTTCAATCGGACTCACAACGTCAATTTTGACCGGCCCCCCGAGGCGACGTTCGGGATGACCTTCGAGTACACGATCACCAAGTGGATTGGCCTGGAATTCTTCGGCTCCGTCAGCTTCGGGGACATTGACACGCCCGTCATCATCGGGTACGACTTCGACCACTGGAACTTCACGGGCAACGTCGTGGTCCATCTGATGCCCGACCACCGGGTCGTCCCCTACGTGACCCTGGGGGCTGGGGCGGCCATCTTGGTCCCAGGGACGGGGCGTTCGGTCACGACCTCCGTGCTGAACGTTGGGGCTGGTGTCGAGACATTCTTGGGGACGCCCCACTGGGTCTTCCGGGCCGAGGTCCGGGCCTTCAACTTTCGATTCGACGTCTCCAAGTTCGCTGGCGTGACCCAGCAGGACCTGGGCTTAGGGCCCACGTTTAATGAACGGCAGACGAACGTCCTCGTGAACCTGGGCGTGCGCTACAAGTTTGGCGGCAGCTGAGGAGTTCCGAAATTGGACCCCTCCGCAAGCGTCCTCAGGGGGAGGGACCCCGCCGTCGGTACTGCACGAGGGAGTCGATGACGCGGTTTCCGTCGTCGTCTTTTCCTTCCGGAAGAGAGACCGGAGGTGTGACCCAGTGGGCCGCCCCTCTGCCAGCCTGGCGCCTCTGTCCCCCAAGGGTGGAAAGGCTCTCCCTTACGAAGGGAGACGACCGCCCGTCGAAGCCGTGGGTCACCGACGGGTCGCCAGGACGATGGACGTGGGCACCCCTGTCTGGACGATCGTGACGATCCATTCAGGTTTCTGCCTTAGGGCCTCTAGGAGGTCATCCAGAGCACCCGGGAAGGGCGGCCGATGGACGGCGACGATGGCCTTGGGTGACAGCTTAGGTTCGGCGACCTGAAAGAAAGGGAGCGCCCGCGGTCCGATGTCGATGAATGCAAAGTCAAACGTGTCCCTAAGGGTAGGGACGACCTTTAGGGCGTCGCCCTCGACGACCGTCACGACCCGGTCCAGCAATTCCGCCCGTTTCAGATGGGCCCGGGCTTCCCGGACTCGCGAGGCATCGATCTCGATCGTCGTCAGGTGACCTCCGGCCGCCTCCAGGCCCATCCCGAGCCAGAGAGCCGAGTACCCGTTGGAGGTCCCGATCTCCAAGGCCCGCTGACGCCGCGTGGCGACGACCAGCCATCGGAGGAATTCCCCGTCGCTTCGGGGCACATTGTGGTATAGGTCCCGGAACCCCTCCATCCAGGGCATGAGCACGTGCATGATCCAACCTTGGCGATCGGTATCGCAGGTGAGCCTTCTTCGTCGCCTCAAGGCGGACCCTCCTAAGAGACGCGGAATGCAGGATATCAGGATGCAAGAGGGAAGATACAGTTGGAAGTTAGGAATGGGGAATGAAAGAGGCTCTGTGGCAGATGGGGGGCAAGGGAAAACCTGATCCCGGACTCCTGACCCCCCACCCACGCTCTAACGCTTTACCGGGGATGCCTTGTGAAAAGCGAAGTCGCCAAAAGGGACGATAGGTCAGCGGGACCCCTGGGTTGACAGTGTCGGGCCAGATGGGTCAAGATCGCCCCGTCCTAGATAGGCCAGAGGCCTGCTTACCCGCGAGCGGGGAGCCTGCACTTACCTCATTATCCCCATCGGCCGACCTGCCCATCGGCCGATTATCGGCGGACTTCCCCGCGGGTCTATGACGACGGTCTTGACTCTTGAAGTTTCAGGCGGTGGATGATGCGAGTCCGCCCGATGGCCGCCCGATGGTTCTGGCTGGCGGTACTCCTGAGTGCCCCGGTGGTCCTCGGAGCAGGCTGGCTCTACATGCGCGCCCGTCCTAAGCCGGTCCCTGAAAAGTACCGGTCCCCGACCCTGACGGCGGCCTCTCATGACGTTTGGCAGCATGGGCCGCCCGAGACCCGGGCCATTCCCTTCCGCGTCGTCTTCACGTCTAACGTGGCGGGGAACTTCGATCTCTACGTGTGGGAGTCTGGCCGCGTCCGACCCCTGCTGGTCCACCTGTCCGACGACCTTTACCCGGCTGTGTCGCCCGACGGTCGCTGGCTGGTCTTCCAACGTCAGACGGGCCGGCAAGGCGACATCTACCTCATGGACCTCATGCGAGGCACAGTGGAACCCCTCGTCGAAACGCCAGCTGACGAGCAAAACCCAGCCTGGTTTCCGGACGGTCGCCGCGTCGTGTTCGACCGGGACGACGGCCTGGGCCGTCAGCTCTTCGTCGTAGACGTCACGACCCGGCGGGTCGAGCAGATCACGGAAGGGACCTTGTCGCGGAACATCCTACCGGCCGTGGCCCCCGACGGCTTCCGTATCGCTCTGACGTCCAGCGCCTGGGTCGGGTGGAGTGTCGCCTGGATGGACCTGCGGGACCGGACGCTTCGGAGCCTCGTGACGGGTGGAGCCTGCCGACCGGATTGGTCCCCGGACGGCCGCTATCTGGCCATCACGACACAGAAGTTCGACGGCAAGGGTGACATCGCCCGAATCGACGTGGCGACGGGCCAGGTCGAAAACCTGACGCCAGGCCGGACTGATACCTATGACTACGACCCCCGCTGGTCCCCAGATGGTCGCTGGATCGTCTTTCAGACGACGACCGACAAGGAGGGGGGGAACTGGCAGGTCTGGGTCCTGGAGGCCCTTACGGGCCAGACGCTCCTGTTGATCGACAGCCCGGGCCAGGACCTGTACCCAAATTGGTGGCCCCCGCCGAAGTATTAACGGCCGTCGGGCCATTGGGCCCGAATTCCCGAACCAAGGCCGGGGATGGCGCATGGACGGGATAGAAATCACGTGGCTGTGTCCATCGTGCCGTCATGTCCAGACAGCTCCCTGGACCCCCGGGGTGGCTTGCACCCGGTGCGGTCGACCGATCCCAGGACCCCCCGAGGGGTCGACGGGCCTTCCACTGGAGCGCTGTCGCTTATGCGGCGTCGGGGAGCTCTACCGCCAGAAGGACTTTAACGTCCGGTGGGGTCTGGCCGTCGTGGCCCTGGCGGCGGTCCTCGCTTACTGGACATGGGGCCTCAGCCTGGTCGGCGCCTTACTCCTGGACACTTGGCTGTACCGACGGGTCCCCTGGGTCGTCATCTGCTATTATTGTCATGCGCATTACCGAGGTCTCCCGGGAGTGAAGGCCTACGAGACCTTCGACCTACTGAAACACGACGTCTACAAGACCCTCCGAGAGCAGGGTCCGACACCCATCGTCCTCGATGGTCCGGGAATTCAGGGTCCGGGGATTCGGGAGTTCGGCAGACCGGCCGATGGGTAATGGGTAGATTAAGCGGGCAGGTCGGTGAGGCATAAACGCTCCGGAAGTATTCGAACAGGCATACCCATCGGTCCTGGCTACTATCGGGATGGGTCCAGATGGATGTCCACGATGTTCTCAGACAATCCCACGGGTTGCCCTTCCCTCCTTGTCGAGCTGCCCACCTACCCATCTGCCGCACTCTCGGATGCCCTGAGCTAAGGAGGAAGCGATGGCTGAGCCCGTCGTGGGCACCGTCGGGGAGATATGCAAGCAGGCCGGCAGTTACATCTGTGGCAACTGTGGTCACTACAAATACTACGACGAGGGCGACGAGTTCGAGGCCTGCCCTATGTGCGGCGAGGAGGACATGGAGTGGGAATTAGAGACGTAATGTAGGGTGGTCCCCAGATGTCAGGTACCGGTCCTATGGGTGGGGGGCTACGCGGGGACGGGAGTCCGGGCATGCCGAGTCCCTGGGTCCCCGAAGACCCGATCCCTAAACGCTAATAGACTGGGACCCGACACCCGGCATCCGGGACCCGATAGCCGTCACGCTGTGCCCTCAGCCCGCATCATCCACAAGGCCAGGACGGCTCCCAGTAATCCCAGTATGACGCCCGCCCCGAGGATCCATTGCCCGATCGAGTAAAGGACCGGGAGCTGGACTTGGACAGACCAATAGGCCATTGTCAGCTTCCGGAGGTACCAGTTCGCCCCCTGCAGACTGAGAAACCACAGGGTCGCCGCCAGCAGACTCCCTAGGAGGCCCAGTAAGACCCCCTCCAGGTAAAAGGGGAGTCGCACGTGCCAGGGATGCGCCCCCAGGAGGCTCAGGATCTGGACCTCCTCCCGACGGGCAAAGAAGCTGAGGCGGATGACGTTGGCCACTGTAAAGAGGGCCATCACGGCTAGGACCCCGCCGACGACCAGGCCGCCCCATTGAACGACCCGGAACAGTGTAGCCAGCCGCTCGACCCACCACTGTTGGTAGTCGACCCCAGCGACCCCTGGTAGGCGCTGAAGGCTGGCGGCCAGACGTCGCAGGCTCTGGGCCTCGACCCGTTCCGGCGCCAACCGGACTTCATAATGGGCCGGCAGGGGATTGGTCTGAAGGCTGTCCATAAGACTCTGGAACTCGGGAAACATCTCGACAAACCGTCGACGGGCCTCCGCCGGGGAAATGAATTGCCAGGTCCGGACGAGAGGACTCTCATGGAGCCACCGCTCGACGGCGACCCGCTGGCCGTCGTCGGCCCCTTCCATCAGATAAACATACAGGATGAAACTCTCCCGGTAGGGCCGGAGCCAGGTATCTAACCAGTGGCTGGCTTGGAGCCAGCCTCCGAACAGCCACAAGACGACCATAATGATGGACGACGACACGCCTGTCGTCATCCGGTTCCGCTTCAGGTTCATCCAGGCAAATTGCAGGATGGCCAGCCACGTGTAGAGCCACTTCATAGGACCTCGGTGGGCAGGAGGCTGGGATTAATCGGACGCTGGTCGACCCACTGGATGCGCTCCCGCTCGATGGCGTAAAGCTTCCCGCCGACCATTCGGATCAAGCGGTCGTCGTGGGTCGCTACAATCACAGTCGTGCCGCTGGCGTTGATCCGGACGAAAATTCGCATGATCTCGAGCGACATCTCGGGGTCCAGGTTGCCCGTCGGCTCGTCGGCCAACAAGATTTTAGGGTTATGGATGATGGCCCGGGCGATGGCGACCCGCTGTTGCTCCCCACCCGACAGCGCCGGCGGGGAACTTCGCCACAAGCCCCCGAGGCCAACCGACTGGAGCGTCCGGATCGCCCGCTGACGCTGTTCCTTCGGAGGCACGCCCATCAGACGTAGGAGTAGGGTCACGTTCTCTAAGACCGTGTACGTCGGGATTAGACGGAAGTCCTGGAACACAAAGCCCATCTGGCGTCGGATGCGGTACAGACGGGCATCCGGGATGGCCCGCAGGTTCTGGCCCATGACGAGGACCTGGCCCTCCGTCGGATGAAGCTCCCGCAGGAGCAGACGCAGGAAAGTCGTCTTACCCGCCCCGCTCGGACCCGTCAGAAACACAAAATCCCCGGGCTCGATGACGAGATTCACGTCCCGGAAGAGCCAACGCCGTCGGTCGTAGGTGTGGCCCAACTGAAAGGTCTGGATGATCGCCGCCCGCACGGCCGCTTACCGGTCGGAAGGGGTCGGGACGAGGGCCTGGAGTCGTTCCTGCAGGAGGGCCTGAACCCGCTGGGGGTCTGCCTTGCCCCCAGCCTTGCGCATGACCTGGCCCATGAAGAACCCGACGAGCTTTGTCCGGCCGGCCCGGTACTGCTCGACCTGGTCGGCGTTCTCCTGGAGGACCTCCTCGACCCAGCGGCGAATCTGGTCTTCGTCCTGCGTCGCCTGCCAACCCCGTTCCTGCACGATGGCCGCCGGGTCCTGGCCCGTCTCCCACATGACGGCGAAGACCTCCTTGGCGACAGCTCCCGTGATGACCCGCTCCTGGAGCATCCGGACGAGCTGGCCCAGATGCGTCGGGGGGACCGTCGCCGGCGGTAGACCCGTCTCGAAGTCCATGTAGCGAAAGAGTTCAGACAGAATCCAGTTCGCCACGGCCTTCGGGGGCGCCCCGACCTGAACGGCCGCCTCAAAGTAGTCCGCCACTCGGGGATTCACTGTCAGGAGGTCGGCGTCATAGGCCGGGAGCTGGTACTGACGCATGAAACGCTCCAACCGCGCGTCTGGAAGTTCCGGGAGGTTCCGCCGCAGGTCCTCGACCCAGGCCGGGTCCAGACAGGCCTCCAGGAGGTCCGGGTCCGGAAAGTACCGGTAATCATGCGCCTCTTCCTTCGTCCGCATGACCTCCGTGCGTTGGTGCCGCTCGTCCCACAGGCGGGTCTCCTGGATTAGGGTCCCGCCCGCTTCCAAGACCCGGACCTGCCGCTCAATCTCATACTCCAGGGCCTTCTGGAGGAACTTAAAGGAGTTCAAGTTCTTGAGCTCGACCTTGTAGTCCGGCAGGGCGGCCCCGGGCCGTCGGACCGAAACGTTGGCATCGCACCGAAGGCTCCCCTGCTCCATATTGCCGTCACAGACGCCCAGATACAGCAAGACCTGCCGAAGCTTTCGCAGATAGGCGGCCGCCTCCTTGGGGGAACGGATGTCCGGCTCAGAGACGATCTCCATCAGGGGCGCCCCGCATCGGTTGAAGTCCAGATACGTGTAGCGGTCCGAGTCCGAAAAGCCCTCGTGGAGGGATTTGCCGGCGTCTTCCTCGACGTGGAGCCGGCGAATCCGGACCCGCCGGGTCTCACCGTCGAGACGGAACTCCAGGACGCCGTCCGTCGCCAGGGGCCGGTCGTACTGGGAGATCTGATAGTTCTTCGGAAGGTCCGGATAGAAGTAGTTCTTGCGGCTGAACTCACAGACGGCATGGACCGTACACCGCAGGGCCAGTGCCGTCCGGACGGCCATCGCCAGGGCCGCCTCGTTGGGGACGGGAAGACTCCCCGGCAGGCCCAGACAGACGGGACAGACGTTCGTGTTCGGGGGGTCCCCGAACCGGTTCCGGCACCGGCAGAACATCTTGGTCGCCGTCAAGAGCTGGGCATGAACCTCCAGGCCGATGACCGCTTCCCAAACCATGGAGGACATCTCCGACGTATGGCAGGATACAGGATGCAAGATGCAGGATGCAAGAAGATGCTGGGCATTAGGCTCCGGGTGTCAGGCGTCGGGTCGCCAGAGTTCAGGAAAAAGCCGGGTCCCGGACCCCCGACCCCTCGCCCTCCGGTCGTTGACAGGTCCGGGTAAGAGACCTAAGATAAAGGCCCAGTGAATCCCCGTCTCCTGCGGCGTACTCCACCGGGAGGAATGCTATCAGCCGGCGTGGCGCAACCGGTAGCGCAATGGATTTGTAATCCGTGGGTTGGGGGTTCGAGTCCCCCCGCCGGCTCCAGGCGACTCTGCCGTTTGACGGGTCTGCCCCGGCGGGTCCTCGGGTCTTTCCCGACAGGTTCAGCCCAGGTCCCGGTTGCCAGGTCCCAGGCGGATAGTAGATGATAGAAGGAGTGGACTATATAATAGTATGGTAAGCAGGGCGGACTCTTCGCATAGGTCGGTTTGAGGCAAAGGGCTCGAGGGTCAGGCACGGGCTTTCTCTAAGGGGGATGCTCGAGTCGGGGCATAGCGAGGGATCGTAGTGCCGACGGGACGTCGGGACGGCGGGACGGGGGTGCCTCTCTTCTCTACAGCCGGGGAATGGCTTTCTTTGGAACCCCTTCTCGATATCACGACGTCACGTCGTCAGGTGGGGAGGTGCCCGAGCGGCCAAAGGGAGTGGACTGTAAATCCACCGCCGGAAGGCTTCGGAGGTTCAAATCCTTCCCTCCCCACCAGGGGCGGGAATAGCTCAGAGGTAGAGCATCAGCCTTCCAAGCTGAGGGCCGCGGGTTCGAATCCCGTTTCCCGCTCCAGACGGGGTGTGAGGTCCTGGATGTCGGGTGCTGGGCTGAGGTCAGGAAGTACTCCACGCCCGACACCCAGGACCTGACACCGAGGAATGTGGGAGCCCACGTAGCTCAGGCGGTAGAGCACTTCCTTGGTAAGGAAGAGGCCACCGGTTCGAGTCCGGTCGTGGGCTCCATGGGTACGGTGCTGGGTCGTGGGTGGGGACCGAACGTCCAGGACCCAGCACTAGACCGAAGGACCGAGGAGGAATCCTATGGCCATCGGGAAATTTGAGCGGACGAAGCCGCACGTGAACGTCGGCACCATCGGCCACATTGACCACGGCAAGACGACGCTGACGGCGGCCATAACGTTGGTCCTGAGCAAGCGGTATCCATCGCCCGTGAACCGGTACGTTCCCTTTGACCAGATCGACAAAGCCCCTGAAGAGAAGGCTCGGGGGATCACGATCGCCATCGCCCACATCGAGTACGAGACGCCCAAGCGGCATTACGCCCACATCGACTGTCCGGGCCATGCCGACTACATCAAGAACATGATCACGGGTGCCGCCCAGATGGACGGGGCGATCCTGGTCGTATCGGCACCGGACGGACCGATGCCCCAGACTTACGAACACGTCCTGCTGGCCCGCCAGGTCGGTGTGCCCTCCATGGTCGTCGCCCTGAATAAGGTCGACATGGTCGATGACCCGGAGATGCTGGAGCTCGTCGAAGAGGACATCCGGGACCTACTCAAGAAGTACGGATTTCCTGGCGACGAGACACCCATCGTACGGGTTAGCGCCCTAAAGGCCTTGGAAGGTGACCCCCAGTGGGAGGATGCCATCATGGCACTCCTGAACGCCATCGACGAATACATCCCGGAGCCCGTGCGAGACATCGACAAACCCTTCCTCATGCCCGTCGAGGATGTCTTTTCCATCACGGGTCGGGGCACGGTCGTGACGGGTCGGGTCGAGCGAGGTCGGCTGAAGAAGGAGCAGGAAGTCGAGGTCGTCGGCCTCCGGGACGAGGTCTTGCGGCGGGTCGTCACGGGCATCGAGATGTTCCGGAAGGAGCTGGACGAGGCCATCGCCGGGGACAATGTCGGCTTGCTCCTGCGGGGCACCTCCAAGGACGAGGTCGAGCGAGGAATGGTCGTGGCGGCCCCAGGGTCGATCCAGCCCTACCGTCACTTTAGGGCCCAGGTCTATATTCTCCGTAAGGAAGAGGGCGGTCGACATACACCCTTTACGACGGGCTATCGGCCCCAGTTCTACTTCCGGACGACGGACGTGACGGGCACGGTCATTCTGCCGGAGAGCGTCCAGATGGTCGCCCCTGGCGATAACGTCGAGCTTCAGGTCGAGCTCATCAAGCCCGTTGCCCTGGAGAAGGGCCTCCGGTTCGCCATCCGGGAAGGCGGCCGCACGGTCGGGGCGGGTACGATCACGGAAGTCTGGGAGTAAGGGCCGATGGCCAAAAAGAAGGGTCGTCAGACGATCACCCTGGAGTGTACAGACTGCCGACGTCGGAACTACACGACCCAAAAGAATCGGACCAACACGCCTGACCGATTGGAGGTCCGCAAGTACTGTCCGCACTGCCGTCGGCACACCTTGCATCGGGAGACGAAATAGCCCATAATATGGGATGGACTCCGGAGTCGTCGCAGGGCACTAGCTCAACCCGGCAGAGCATCGGTCTCCAAAACCGAGGGTTGGGGGTTCAAATCCCTCGTGCCCTGCCATCATGGGGTTGGAGTGCACGCGTGCAGTGGTGGCATCGTCTCCGCCGTTTCCTTCGCGACGTACAAGATGAACTCCGTCGAGTCACTTGGCCCAGCCGCCCGTCCGTGATAGAGCACACGGTCTTGGTCCTCCTGACGGTAGCCATCATCGGCTTCGTGCTGTGGTTGGTGGACCTGGGGGGCCAACAGGTACTGCATGGACTCTTTCGCCGTCTGCTCGGTTGACCGAGTATCCCTACATTTTCAGTAGCTGGCTCAAAGGACCCAGTCCGACGTCTACGCCCAATCGCCGCAGGGGTCGTCTGATATGCCGGAATCGGTCGAAAAAACGACAAAGTGGTACGTCTTGCATACCTACGCTGGCCAGGAGGACGCCGTCCGAGAAGCTTTGGAACAGCGGGTCCGGGCTTACAATCTGCAGGATAAAGTCCGGCGGATCTTGGTCCCACGCCAGAAGGTCATTGAGATCCGGGACGGCAAACGAGTCGAGACGGAGCGCAAGTTGTTTCCGGGCTACATCCTGGTCGAGGCCGACTTGGACGACGAACGGACCTGGCAGGTCGTCCGGACGACGCCCCGGGTCGCCGGGATCATCAGCGCCGGTCGGCGCCCGATGCCCCTGACGGATGAGGAGATCCAACGGATCTTCGAGCAGATCCGGGAGGCCGAGG
>JANXAA010000440.1 GCA_025061865.1 Acidobacteriota bacterium
TCACGTCCAAGAACATGAACATGACGAACATCAACCGAGAGGGTTCCAAAAATTGCTCCGGCGGGGCGTTCCGCTGATGGAAGACCCGATAGTACAGGGCCATACCCCATACGACGGCCGAAGCCACGCCGATGCCGATCAGGATGTGAAAGAATTCTTCTTCCCGGCCTTCCCAGTGGCGGGGCCGGTAGGTCCCGAGCGAGTAAAAGACGACCGTCCAAGCCAATAAGACTAAGCCGAAGAGCTTCCAATAGATGGATATGTCGGGGTAGCCCCACCGGACCGGGAAGAGCCACGTGAGGGCATCAAAACGCAAGTAGTAGGCCAGCCAGAAGGCCAGGACGGTCACGCTCAGGTCAGTCAACCACTTGAGGAAACCGATCCAGTAGCCGTAATTCCTCATCCAGACCCCTCCCTACCCGAAACCGAGTCCAAGCCCACTGAATAAGGGACCGAAACCGCTGCGCAAAAGCTGCCTCCCCCAGAGACTCGACCCGGGCTCGGATGACATCTTTATTAAACCGTGCCGTTAAGACCCTGTCAATAGCCGCTTGTAAGGCCGGGACGCTGACCTCCGGCAAGACAATACCCGTTACGTCCGGTTCTATGACTTCAAGGGCCCCGCCCCGAGGCCCGACGATGGCCGGACGGCCACACGCGTGGGCCTCAGCGACGACCATCCCGAAGTCCTCGACGGCCAGTAAGAGGACTGCATAGGCCCGCTGATAAAGCATCCGAAGTTCTTCGTCATCGACCCGACCGAGCCACCGGACATTCGGTGGAGCCCGGCGCTGGAGGGCCCGGCGTAAGGGGCCGTCGCCCACGACGACAAGGGGCACCCGAGGGAAAGCTCGAAAGGCCTCGACGGCCACCTCGACGCGCTTGTACGGCACGAGGGCCGACACGATTAAAAAGTGCTCCGGAGTCCCATCAGCCGGCTGGAAAAAGTCCGTCCGAATCGGAGGGTGTAGGACCAGGGCTGACCGTCCGTAGTACTTCCGGACCCGACGGGCGACAAATCGGGAGTTCGCCACAAAAAGGTCGACTCGGGGGGCCGACGCCGTATCCCACCGA
Source organism: Acidobacteriota bacterium (assembly GCA_025061865.1). Taxonomy (GTDB): domain Bacteria; phylum Acidobacteriota; class HRBIN11; order HRBIN11; family HRBIN11; genus HRBIN11. The sequence goes on from JANXAA010000440.1 coordinate 1,075, forward strand.
CGGAGCCGATGTAAGAAAGCATATTCCAAGAGCCGGTACCGGATTCCATGACCCCAGTAATCGAAGCGCCGGTCCCAGACGTATCGCATCGGCGTATGGATATAACAGACGTGGAGCGTGTCGGGGTCCGGAATAACACCTTTGGCCACGCAGTGACTGGAACTCACGATGAGGTCATACCCGCTGAGGTCCCATCGTTCGACCCAGTAAGGGAACCAGGGCAGGAGCCACCGGAAGTACCGCCGCGCTCCAGGCCACACCTGGAGCGGTGACGGGCGAATCTGCACGCCCGGCAGATGAAGGGCCAACAGGCTGGGGTCGGCGATCAACGTGTATACCGGTGCTTGGGGCCATATCTGATGCAAGACCGCCAGGACCCGTTCGCCGCCCCGCCACGTTACCAGCCAATCGTGTACGAGAGCCACGCGTTCCGGAAAGGGCATAGGCCAAAGGACACAAACCAAGGGGCATAGACCTAAGGCAGGGGGTACACTACCAAACCCTTTGCTTCATGCCCCTCACTGGACTGGCCCGATGGGAAGGACCTGCTCCGGGATTGACCCAAAGGTCGCCTCATATCGACGAATATTTTCTTCCAAGGCCTTCAAGAGCCGTTTGGCATGCGGGGGCGTCAGGATGATGTGGGCGACCAGCAGGCCCCGTGGGGAACCCGGCGGAATGTAGAGGAACCGCAGTTCGAAGGACTCTGGGTCATGGCCGATCATGACCTGGTTCGAGAAACGGCCGACCGTTTGGGCCTCGACCTGGACTTCTATG
>JANXAA010000441.1 GCA_025061865.1 Acidobacteriota bacterium
CACGCTGGCCTCTTGACAGATGGCGTACAGGGCCTCCAGGCTCCGACTCCCGTGCAGATAATCGTTCGGATACACGAGCTGATGAGGCGGGTGGAGCTTGAAGGCTCGCAGGCCCCGGTCGATCCAAGTCCGCACGAAGTCGGCCGGATTCGGCGTAAAGCGGGGATGCAGGGAGCCGACGGCGATGAGCCGGTCCGGGGCGGCGGTGCAGAACTTCGTCACGAAGGCATTCACCTCATCCGTAAAACCCATGACGTCGGGACTCGAGGAGTTAATGAGGGCCATCGCCTGAATGCCCTGGGTGTCCATCCATCGGAGCAGGGCCCGAGGGTCTCGGAGGAGCTCTTGGAGGAGGGCCAGCTCGTCGGGTCGCCGCTGGGCCATCATGGTCGCTTGCACGTCCGGCTTCAGCATATCCCAGGGCTGGATGTGCACGTGTATATCGACGATGGGCACGTCCATTCGGCGTCATCTCCGATGGGGATACGAGGCAAATCAGGTCTCGGGTGCCGGGTCCCAAGAGAATGGGCCCCAGACCATCGCCCCCGGACCCGTCCCGGCAGTGGGCATCTCCGCATTACGCGGCGATGTCCCGAAGGACCGACACAATTCTATGGTCCGTAATCTCTGGAAGGCTATCCCGGAAATCCCCTTCTCAAAGGGTAGGACATGGGACCCTTATATTTTCCGGTACTTTCCGGCCCCCGGCGCCGGGCACTTAGGGCTCCTCTCTATCTTCACCATCCCCCAAGAGCCGTTAGCCACAGGGCCAGGTTCAGGCCGTGGGCGATATAACATCCCCGACAGTGGGTGCGAAGCCTTACGCGTAGCAAGTAAACGAGCCAGACCGACGTCAGCAGGCCGGCCGTCGTCAGGACCTGGAGGAGGCGTTGTCGGAAGGGCACGGCCAGGAGACTGACCCCCGTCAGGCATGCATAGTAGAGACCCCCCCAGGCGACCGAAGGGATGCCGAGCCACCGGACCTCCGACCGGAGAGCCAGGACCGGACAGGCCGCCTCGCAAGCTTCCGCATGTCGGTGACGGAGGATCGCCTGAACGAACCATGCCCAATTGACCCATGCCGCACCGAGCAATATCCACCACAGCATGACCCAACCCCGACAAGCAGGTAGGTGTCGGGTCCCGGATGCCAGGTCCCGAGAAAAGAGACCCCCGACCGGATCCTCCCATGCGGTCGACTTCGTCGGGGACCCAGGCGGTCCCCAGGATCCAGAGTCGAGTTGGAGTCCACAGTCTTCTCCTCCCGGGACCTGGACCCTACGCCAGGCCCTCTATTTCCCGGGCCTCAGCCCCTGGGACCTGGGACCCCTTGCATTGCCCTCACCCCAGTAAGGGAAGGGTGAACCACCGGATCCATCCCTCGATCCATCGGACCGTCCACAGATAGGCCTGATCGGCCCACTGGAGCCACCGGTGGCGGACGGCCTCGGGCCATTCCCGGCCGAAGGCCCGGACTCTTCGCTGGAGACGGACCAGGGGCGTCAGGGCTCGCTGTTCCCATTCCCGCAAGACCGACCCGAACTGGAGGTAGCGGTGCCAGAGAGCCGTGTCGCCAGGCGCATGGGGAAGGTCCCGCAAGACCTCGCTGTAGGCCTGGACTTGCTCACCCCAGGGCCGAAAGACCAGGAACCACGCCTTCAAGTCCGGCCAGACCTCGATGATCCGCATGTCCGGGTCGGCGAAAGTCCCGATCAGCCAGCGGAATTCCAACAGGCGGGACCGCCAGGTAAAGAGATCTCGGACCCAATCCCCCTGGGCCTGCAGGAGGGGGTACGTCAGCCAGGTCCGTAGGATGGCCTGGAAACTCTCGTCCCACGCCT
>JANXAA010000442.1 GCA_025061865.1 Acidobacteriota bacterium
CGGGCGGGGGGTCGTGTAAGCGGGGTCGCCGGGGGGCTCTTGGGTCGCACTACTACAGTTATAATTTCTCCATACCCCGGTGGCGCTGGCCGCCCGGTCTAAGTAAGCGCCGCCCGTCGGTCCGCCGTCACGGGGGAATCGAAAGTAGGTGACACCGCGACCGTCCACGCCCTTGCAGACCGGCGTCGCCGGACAGTTGGGGACAGTCGCAAGCCATTGTTTCTTAATTTCCCATATGGTCAAACAATTTCCAAAAAAGTTCTTGATCATGGCGGCCCGGCTGGGGGGGACGAAATACCAGTACGAGAATTGGCTATCCTGGCGGACCCGGGCCCAGTAACCGTGGCCCGTACAACCGGGGTTGGCGCCAGTGCAGTAAGGCGAGTTACTCGTATAATCACCTTGTACGTGTAAATTGATATCGGCGCTTGCCCCGGGAGGACGGACGGGACGGCAGGAGTCGTTATGATCTAGCCACCAGTGGAGGGAGCCGCTTTCGTCGAGGACGATATAGATATTCGGTTTTTCCTTGGCCTGGGTGAAGATGATACGGAGGGGGTCGTGGCGGGCTTCCGAGGGCGTACTGCCGACGAGCCACGCCAGGGCCCATGCCAGGGCGAGCACAGCGATGCCGTAGCGTCGCAGGGCTTGTCGAGACGTCATCATCGGCCTCCGTAGTCCTTGCGAGGGGCTCTCCGGATGGGTTCGTTTCATTCCTGTTCGGAGGCCCCCGGTAACTTTGGATTTTTCAACGGATCACCATAAATATGAAAAATCCAGAGGTCGTATTGCATGGCCGTCCGGGCGGCTAGGAAGACCGGCCCCCCGACCGGTTCGACGGCCACGATCAGGGAGACCTCCCCGTCTTGGTCGCGGAGGACGTGCCCGCTAGAGTCCTGGGGGTTGTTCCGGACGTAGAGGGTAAAGCGGTGGGGCGTCAACTGACCGTTGGGCAGGACCATGCGGCATTCACAAAAGAGATTCGACCGACCGCACCGGAGACGGAAGGGGTTCCCCGTATGCGTACTTAGGTTCCACCCCGAGGCGGCGGGGACTGGAAGGATCCGTCCCTTGCACGCCGAGCCCCGAAGTTGCCAAAGCCATCGGGGGATTTGATGGCCTGCGTCGCAAGTGGCGGGAGGCGGATTTCCGGGATCGCACCATGTAGCGGGCGGTAGGCCCAACAGGGCGTTGGGGGTCATATCTCCTAAGGTACCGCCGCCTATGAAGTGCAAATCGAGGACGGCGCGACCGATACTTTGATAGGTCTGCTCGACGTCTCCGGTGTAAAAGGCCTGGCGTTCCCGGAGGACCTGATAGGAGGAGGAGCGCTCGAGTTCTGAGAGGAAGACCAGTGCCAAGCCCAAGCCCAGCAGGATGGTGGCGACCAGGAGCGTGGTAATGAGGGCGACACCCCGTTCTTGAGACCGATACAGACGGCAGTCCATTAACCTACCTCCCATGAAGCCATGAGGCAGTGAGCCGCTCCATCATCACTCCGAAGGGGAAGGCCCCTCTTGTCGTTTATAAAAGAGTCTCCCGATACATTAGGTTTCGCAAACTGCTGGCCGTGCAGACCGTATACGTCCGCCACCAGGAGAGACCGACCTGGAGGGGGGCCGGCGGGTCGGGCAAGTTAGGAGCACACGGGGGCTGGGTGATGCCCAGGGTCTGGGCAACTGGGTAGGGTGCCACCCCCGTGATCTGGATGACGACCCGTCGGATATCCGCAATCGTGAGGGGCTGACCTGTTCCTGGGCACGTCGGTGGAGGCATCGACCAGTCCCACGGCACACATCCCAGGCTGCCGTTGGGGTCACAGGCG
>JANXAA010000443.1 GCA_025061865.1 Acidobacteriota bacterium
CCGTCCTCAAGAGCTCCTTCCGGGGGTCCTCCCGGTACAAGTGCTCGATCTCCCGCAGTAACTGGCGAGACCGTTCGTCCTGGACCTCCGGGACGACGACCCGGACTTCCACGTACTGGTCGCCCCGGCCGTCCCCTGGGATGGGGACCCCCTTACCGGGAATGCGGAAGACCTGGCCCGACTGCGTGCCCGGCGGGACCCGCATCGTCACCACGCCGTCGACCGTCGGCACCTCGATCCGGGCTCCCAGGACGGCTTCCGGGACCGTGATGGGGACGGTCACATAGATGTCATGGTCCTGCCGACGGAAGACGGGATGCGGTTGAACCCGCACGATCAAATACAAGTCGCCTGGCGGACCACCGCCCTCGCCGTCATGACCGCAGCCGGCCACCCGCAGGCGGGTGTCATTCTCGACGCCGGCCGGGATGCGAACTCGGACCCGCTCCGCCCGCGTCGTCCACCGCTGACCCTGACAGACGTTACAGGGCGGGCCTGCCACGCCTCCCGTCCCCCGGCATGTCGGACACGTAACGGCAAACCGCATGTATCCGGAAGCCCGGGTCACGTAGCCGCCCCCCCGGCACGTCGGACACGCCTGCGAACGGCCCGCCGCATGACCCATCCCATAGCAAGCACTGCAGGCTACCCGCCGGTTGACTTCGACATCGATCTCCCGTCCTTTCACGGCGTCCAGGAAACCGACGGTGACCGAGACCATGATGTCCTCTCCCCGGCGGGACCGCGTGGCACCCCGACCGGCCTGACGATGGCGGCCTCGGATAAAGTCAAAGAAGTCGCCAAAGATGTCCTGGAAAGTGTCGGCCCCGAAGCTTCCGAAGTCGAAGTCCTCGACGAAGACCCGAAAGTCCTCTGGCGCAGGCCCCCCCGGACTCGGGGCACCGGCTTCGAAAACTGTCCCGTAACGGTCGTACTGCTCCCGAAGCTTAGGGTCGCTGAGGACCCGGTACGCCTCCTGGATCTTTTTGAACATCTCCTCGGCTTGCTTGTCGCCGGGATTCAGGTCCGGATGATACTTGCGGGCCAGCTTGCGGTAGGCCTTCTTGATCTCGTCCAGGGAAGCGTCTCGCGACACCCCTAAGACCTGGTAGTAATCGTCTCGCGGCCCGCCGGACCATACCATCGCTCATCCCTCTGCCGAGTTCGAGTTCCCGGCCCCGGATTACAGCGTAAGACGGGAGTAGCCCGGGACGGAGCCCGTGCCTTACTGGGACCGACCGTCATCGACGATCTCGGCATCTATGACGGTCCCGGAGCCACCCTCTGAACTCTCCGGTCGAGCTCCCGGGGAGCCGCCGGCCGTCGACGCCGCCCGCTGGTACAGGAACACGGCGACCTCATTGTTGGTCCGCAGGAGCTCGTCGGTCGCCCGCCGGATCCGGTCGACCCCACCGTCCTGAAGGGCTTGCCGGCAGTCCTGAATGGCCTTCTCCAGCCGCTGGACCAGGCCGTCCGGGATGCGCTCCCGGTTCTCCCGCAAGAGCTTTTCGGTCTGGTAAATCAGGTTGTCGGCCCGATTTCGCTCCTCGACCTCCTCTTTCCGACGGCGGTCTTCCTCGGCGTACCGTTCGGCATCCCGAACCATGCGCTCGACCTCCTCCTTGGTCAGGCCGCTGGAAGCCGTCACCGTAACCTTCTGTTCCCGACCCGTCGCCAGGTCTCGGGCGCTCACGTGAAGGATGCCGTTGGCGTCGATCTCGAAGGTCACCTCGATCTGGGGCACGCCGCGCGGAGCCGGCGGGATGCCATCCAAGATGAAACGGGCCAACGTCCGGTTGTCCCTGGCCAGGGGGCGCTC
>JANXAA010000444.1 GCA_025061865.1 Acidobacteriota bacterium
CAGGAGCTGACCATCGGGATGATCGCCGTGTCCTTTTCGACGGTCCTCCTGCCCCACCTTTCGGACCTGGCGGCCCGGGGCGACTGGCAGCCGTTCCGGGCCTCAGTGACCGAGGGCGTCGTGTGGGTCTCGGCTTGGAACTTGGCAGCGGCCGTCGGCCTGGCATGGCTGAGCGCGCCTATCGTGCATGCCCTCTTTGAGTACGGTCGCTTTGATGTCGAGTCCCGCCTCCTGTCGGCCGGGGCCTTAGTCTGGTACGCCTTGGCGACACCGGCCTACAGCCTCAACAAAGTATTGGTCCCGGGATTTTACGCTGTGAAGGACCTGTGGACTCCCGTCCGAGTCGCCGGCCTTTCGATGGTCGTATACGTCTTGAGCCTGGCCGTCTTGACACCCCGATATGGCGTGACGGGCATCGCTATGAGTAGCGCCGTCGCCGGATGGGCCCAGATGGCGGTCCTACTCGGCCTGTTCCAACGGCGGTTCGGGTGGCTCGTCGGTCGGGTCCTCGGGCCGGGGTTCCTGGCGACGGCCGTCGGGATCGGCGGGATAGTGGCCTGGCTGGTCCTCATCGGGCACTTATGGCCCTATCCTTACAGTGGCCCGATGGGCGTCCGCTGGGTCCACCTGGGGGGGTTTATCCTCCCGGCCGTCGGGATTTTCTGGGGACTATACGTCGGGGTCCAACGCTTCGTCTTCCGCCGGACCGTTCGGCCCTGGGGGCGGGAATCACAGGGCCGATAAGCTGGCGAGTCCCACCGGCCTACACTACTTCGTCGGAATTACATGGGCCCGTTTCTGAGTGACCCGCTCCCGGATGAAAGCGACAATTTCATCCAAGGAAGCACCCGGCACAAAGATTTCGTCGACTCCTAGAGCCTTCAGCTTGGGGATGTCCATCGGCGGTATGATACCGCCGACAATAACGACGACGTCAGTGGCCCCGTGCTCCTCCAAGAGCTTCATGATGCGGGGGACGATGGCCATGTGGGCCCCCGACAGGACGCTAATCCCGATGACATCGACGTCCTCTTGGAGGGCCGCATGGACGACTTGTTCAGGCGTCTTGCGAAGGCCCGTATAGATGACCTCCATCCCGGCGTCCCGGAGGGCCCGAGCGATGACTTTCGCCCCCCGGTCGTGCCCGTCCAGACCCGGCTTGGCGATCAAGACCCGAATCCTCCGCATCGCCGACCTCCCACCGCAAGATACAAGATACAAGATGCAGGATGCAAGCTCCACTCGTCAAAGCGGGGTCATCCGAGTGTCGGGTCTCGGGTGCCCAGCGCCGGGTCCCAGGGAATCAGTGTTCGGTGTTGGGTCGAGGCTGTGTCCCTGAACTTCGCTCCCGCATGCTCGAGCTGAGACCCGGTCCCTGGGACCCTTAGCTTGCTTTTGCATGCCTGACGGACGGTTTTGAGACGACCCCGGGACGGCAAGCGTCGGGGTCGGGAGACGCCGTCACGACGGCTGGCGTTCCGCAGGTATCCCTCCGGGGGATCGCTTTCCGAAGCCGCGCATCGGATTTGCATATGGATAATCGTCATCATGAAAGACGACTCCCCCATCGTTCCAGGCCCCGACCGACCCAAAAGAGCAAGAGGCCGATGAAGAAGAGGCGAAGCTCCTGCCGCAAGTCCCCCGTCGTCAGCCCATACAGGAGGGCATACAGTAGCATGCCCAGGGCGACCGCCTCTAAGAACCGTCCCACGTAATACAGCCATACTGCCATGTTTTTGCCCCCGGGGCTGAGGGGATGGCGGGAGAATCCGCGTAGGGGGGTTGGGGCTTAGGGATCAGGGGTCAGGGTCAAGGAT
>JANXAA010000445.1 GCA_025061865.1 Acidobacteriota bacterium
CCCTTTTCGTCTCCGACCCCCGGGTCTGTCTGAAAGGAGTGGATTTGAGTCCAAAGGGAGCTTCTCTCATAATGCGGTACTCATCAGAACCGTTTGACGCGTCAGGATGGCGTCTGCCGTGGCCTTCGTCGGGCCAGCTGTGATATGTAAGGGCGAGGCATACTTCACCCCGACACGACGACGGGACGAAACCGAAGCCTCGTCATCTCGTGCTCTGGTGCCGACTTCCGGCGGGACCCCTTCATGCCGTTATGACGTCACGTCGCAGGGGACGACCCAGCGAGTCGCCCCTTCCGAAAAATCGTCCTCCTGGAAGGGTCGGAAAAGACGAGTCCATCAGGATTCTCCCCGGGCCGAGGGGCTCTGTGAGTGAGTCGGAGAGGTCGAACAGACCAGGAACGGCACTGTTCATCGAATACCCAGGCCCCAACACCCAGCACCCGACACCGGATTTCCCAACCCCCAAGGAGGGTGGCGATGGCCCAACGAACGCGTTTTCTCCTTCCGGAGGACGACATTCCCCAGGCATACTACAACATCTTGGCCGACCTGCCTTTCGAGCTCCCGCCAGTCCTTCACCCGGCGACGGGTCAGCCCGTCGGACCGGACGACCTGGCACCCCTATTCCCGATGGCCCTAATCCTCCAAGAGGTCAGTCGGGAACGGTTCATCGAAATTCCTGAACCCGTCCGGGAGATCTACCGTCTCTACCGTCCGACGCCTCTCCATCGGGCCCGCCGCTTGGAGCGGGCCCTCGACACGCCGGCTCACATCTACTACAAATACGAGGGCGTCAGCCCGGCCGGGAGCCATAAGTTGAATACGGCTCTGGCCCAGGCGTTTTACAACCGACAGGAAGGCGTCCGGGGCCTGACGACCGAGACGGGCGCCGGCCAGTGGGGGAGCGCCCTGGCGATGGCCTGTCGGTTCTTCGACCTCGAGTGCACGGTCTTCATGGTCAAGGTCAGCTACCACCAGAAGCCCTACCGACGCATCTTGATGGAGACCTTTGGGGCCCGCGTCATCCCAAGTCCGAGTCCCGAGACGAACGCCGGTCGAAAGGTCCTGGCCGAGGACCCGAACTCGCCAGGTTCGCTGGGGATCGCTATCAGCGAGGCCGTCGAGGCGGCGGCCACGAGCGGCGGTCGCCTCAAGTACAGCCTCGGGAGCGTCCTCAACCACGTCCTTTTGCATCAGACGGTCGTCGGCCTGGAGGCGAAAAAACAGATGGAGATGGCCGGCGAGTATCCCGACGTCGTCATCGGGTGCGTCGGGGGCGGGAGCAACTACGCCGGGCTGATGCTCCCCTTCATGCGGGACAAGGTCGTCGAGGGGAAGCCAACCCGGTTTGTGGCCGTCGAACCGACGGCGGCGCCGAGCCTGACGAGGGGCGTCTATGCCTACGACTTCGGGGATACCGTCGGGACGACGCCGCTCCTGAAGATGTATACCCTCGGCCACACCTTCACGCCGGCCCCGATCCACGCCGGCGGCCTGCGGTACCATGGGATGGCGCCTATCATCTGCGCCCTCTATGAGAAGGGCTACGTCGAGGCCGTCGCCTATCCTCAGCGGACGGTCTTCGAGGCGGCCGTGACCTTTGCGCAGGCCGAGGGGATCGTCCCAGCACCCGAGTCGGCCCATGCCGTCCGGGCGGCCATCGACGAGGCCCTGCGAGCGAAGGCCGAGGGCGTCCGGCGCGTGATCCTCTTTAACCTGAGTGGGCACGGCTACTTCGACCTGGCCGCTTATGACCAGTACCTCCGGGGCGAGCTGTCCGACTATGAATACCCAGCCGAGGAGATTGCCCGGACG
>JANXAA010000446.1 GCA_025061865.1 Acidobacteriota bacterium
GGCAACTGCCAGTGGAGGCGGCTGGTCGTCACCCCGTATACGTTGGGCTCGTATAGACGGGCGACCACGCCGAGCTTCTCGAAATTGAAGTAGGCGTTCTTCACCTCCAGGGGGTCAAAGGTCCAAGCGATGAAGTCGTAGCCATGCGTCTGGGCGAAGGCCTTTTGGTGCAACTTCAGCGTGGTGCCGATGCCCGTACTTTGGTAGGCCGGGTCGACGGCCAGCATGTGAGACCACTGGAGCCAACGGTGGAGGCCCCGCGCCGGCAGGCTGTACACGAAACCGATGAGGCGGTCCCCGTCGAAGGCCCCATGCAGGAAGCCGCCGTACTTTCCAGTGATCAGCAAGATGGGGAGGGGAACGACGTCAATCGGGTCAAAACCCCAGACTCGGGTCTGCAAGTCGATGCAGGCTTGCAGATCGTCCAATGAGACTAGATCCCGATACCGGATCATGTGAGCCCTATCGGATGAGTCAAGATGACATAACGCATGGGACAGTCCACTGGCTTGGGTGGATGGGCAATGGGCCATAGGCCGGTGGGACGAAGCTTCCCAACGCCGGCTTCGCAGATTAAGGCTGACGCCGACTGCCCGACGAGTCGTGGCGAGGAAACCAGGGGGATAGGGCGGGTCCGACCGAAGCCGGGAGGCTCGAGGCAGAAGCTACAGAGGGGGCCAAGATTTGAAGGAGCTGATCGGAAGCCGCCTTCGAGAAAACGAACGAATAGCCCACAGCACCAGGGCCGGCAGGGTATCCGCCCTTCTCCCCAGTGATGAAGGGTCGCAGGTCCAGCAGGGGTATCTTCTGCGTCAGGTTCCGGTTGAGGAATCGGATGATCTCGTTGGCCAAGACGGCATGGCCCAGGGGCGTCGGGTGAATGCCGTCCAGGCTCATGAGGCCCCCCCTCAGGAAGTCCAGCCGCAGGTCGATCCCGCCCACGTTATAGCCTTCCTGAGCGATCAGGTCAAACAGCGTCTTGACGTCGAACAACTCGAAGCCAGCTCCCTGCACTTGACGACTCAGTTCATTATTAAAAGCCGTAAGGCTGGATTGGATCGCCCTGACCTCATCGGGATACAGGACGACGTCGTCCGGGAGGGGTTGGCCGTTGCCGCCCAAGTTCACCGGAATGCCGTAGCCCTGAGCGAGCAGGGCCGAGGCCGGCAGGATGATCAGGCTGTCGAAAGGAATAGGTCCCCGTGTGCCAATCAGGGGAATTCTGTTTCCCTGAGGATCCGTCAGACACTGTCGGGCCGTCGGGCTGGACACACAAGGCAGAACCGTTGTCGCAAACGGCGTCTTCGTCGGGTCCGGCAGGTTTATAAAGAAGACCTTGGCATTCGGAAGGGCCGTTTTCAGACCCGTCACCAACTGTTGAAGCCGCTGGGCAAAGACCGTCAGCGGTGTGATCGTAACACCCTCGATAGGCGTCGCTCTCAGGACCGCCGGGAGGAGGTCATTATTCCCGATCCAGACCATGACGACCGTCGGATTCGAGGCGATAAGCTGTTGGAGCTGCGTGCCGAGGCGTCGGAGGATGAGGTCAAAGAGGGGGTTGTCCGAACGGCTGACCGTCAAGAGGACGTCCCCGAGGGTCGCCCCCGGGACGGCCAGGTTATTGTAGGGTCGCGGAAGATTCAGATTTTTGGGCACACCTTGGCCCGACACCGGCTGGATGACCGCCGAGGGCGCCAAGGCAAACAGCTTCAGCCGAGGCGGCAGGCCTGGGTCAGACACGAGCGGTTGTTGGAAGTCTCTCACGCCCGCCTGTTGAGCAATCAAGGCCGGGTAGCTGTATTGCT
>JANXAA010000447.1 GCA_025061865.1 Acidobacteriota bacterium
GGCCTCCTCGGGTTCCTCTTACACCAGGTCTCCAAAGCCCTAGGGACCGGATGGAAGGGCCTGCTCGGCGTCCTGACCCTCGGCTTTCCGACCGTCCTGATGGTTTCCGACACCCACTTGATTGCCTTCATGAATAGTTTCTACCGGGAGTATCCGTCCTTTCTGGCCCTCCTGGGGGTCTTGGGGGCCGTCCTGGCGGTTCGACGACGGCCGACCTTCCCGCGTTTCCTCGGTCTGACCTTGGCCTTGGGGCTCCTGGCCTCCATCCGCCCCAGTTATGCCTTCTGGGGCCTCTTAGTCATCCCTTGGGTCTATCCCGCCTGGCGGCCGTCCCCCCGGCGCGGATGGACGGCCCTCCTGTACATGACCTGTATCTCCGTGGCGGTCGGGGCCGTCTGGGCTTCTTATCCCCCGAACCTGAAGGGCCTCTATCGCTACTCCAGCCTATTCGACGGGGCCTTGTTCTTTTCTCGGAGGGCCGACGACCACCTGCGCCGTTTGGGGATGGAGTCGGCCGCCGTGTGCATCGGCCGCGTGTTTCCGCCTTTTCCGGACTATGACCGGTGTTGGCCCGTCCTCTGGCCGCAATTGAAGTACAGGTACACCTTGGGCGTGTATGCCCGGGAGCCCCAGGCTCTGCTTCGGGCTTGGCGTTATGCCGCCGATCGTCTCCGGAATTGGCGTGTCAACTACGGTATCCATCGGTTGGACGACCCGACGGTCGGACGCCGGCGGGCCACCTTGCACCTATGGTCGGATATCACTCGGCGATTGTATCCCAGGGGTTTCGGCCTCTGGGGCCTCTGGGGCCTCTATGCGGGCCTCTTTTGGGTCTTCCGGCGGTCGCCCGTAGCCTGGGTCGCCCATCTCTCGAACCTGGGCCTGCTGGTCGTCGCCGGGGTGGTCATGGATGTCACGACGACCCTCTTAGGCAACGGCCGGACCGAGCTATCGAGGACCCTCTTCTTATCCCGAGTCCTGCTGGATATGGCGACCATCCTGGCCCTGCATGTCTTGCTATGTGGCCTTAGCACCTCCGGGGTGCCTTTCCGAAGACGCTCGGTCTCGCTATCGTCTGCGGGACATCGGCCCGCTTTGTCTGACGAGACTCACAGGTGGGTGGATAATTTCAGGATACAGGCAGTCCCGCCTGCGGGCGGCGAACCTGGTCCGAGGGACCCGGGGTCGGGGCCCTAGCCTCGCGTCCGTTCACAATGAGCCTCATCTTCCCGGCCCTACATCCAGCTCGACGACGACGTATAGCTACGATGGTCCCAGCGCGGTGAGGTACCGGACGGGCGGGACGGCGCCCTGGTTTCATGCCTCCTTGTCGCTCCCGTCAGGCGTGAGACTCACGGGATTCGATCTATACGGATGCGATGAGGGCGCAGGTGATATCTATGCATGGATCATTGTGAATCACAACCAGGTCTACGGCGGTCCTCTTACGAGCGGGACTCCTGGATATGGCCGGTTCTTCTACGACCTGGCGGCCGCCAAACTCACGGTAGATAATTATGATAATGCATACGTCGTGGAGGTCCGTTTGGATGCCACGTCGCCGGTCAATAGGGTTAGAGCCGTAAATGTATACTACATACTCCAAGTCAGTCCGCCGCCGGAGGCCCCAAGTTTCATCGACGTTCCGCCGGGACACCCCTTTTATCAGCACATCGAAGCTTTGGCCGCCTCCGGTATTACCGACGGCTGCACAGTGGACCAGGACTGTCCCGACGCACCCTTGACCCGGGGTCAGATGGCTGTCTTTCCGTCTAAGGCTCTCGGTCTACACGGGGCG
>JANXAA010000448.1:0-238 GCA_025061865.1 Acidobacteriota bacterium
TGATGGGATACAGGCCGGCTGTAAAGAGCACAGCCGTGAGTAAGCCCGCCTGGCCGGGCAAGGTCGTTAAGGCCGCCGTTAAGTCTTGACCGCACAGCCAGCCGGCTAGAAAGCCGAGGCCGCCCTGCCCGACGGCAACCGTGAGGATGCTGAGGACCGGCCGGGCCTTCCAGCGCGTCCACGGATGCGAGTACAGGACCGACAGGATGACAAAGCCTAGGTAGACGGCGGTGAAGGC
>JANXAA010000448.1:248-1763 GCA_025061865.1 Acidobacteriota bacterium
CAAGCCGCAGACTGAGGAGAAGGCCCAGGGCCTTAAAGACCCAGGCTACAACCAACGTCCCGGTCGAGACGGGCGGCGGTCGGTATAGGCCCCCGATGGGACCCTCGTCCCGGTCAAAGTAGGAATTGAAGGCATTTGCACCACCGTACAAGAAGACATGGACGACGAGGAGGCCTAGCCAGAAGGCCCCGGACGGCCGCGTCTCTGTCAGGCGGAACCCCCACAAAAACAGGGGCAAGAGGACGACGGAAAAGTGAAGCCGCAGATGCAGAAAGCTGGTTCGTAAGCTCTCGCCGATGGCCCGAAGTCTCATCCCCCATCGAGCCCACGCTCGTCAAAAGTGACGGAAATCGTCCCGGGCAAACGGGCAGATTAAGGGAGTCGGCAGATAAGCGTCCGAAGTGACCCAATGGTGGGAACATTTTAAGGCCGACCCCGGTGATGCGTCCATCCTCCACTCTCCAAAGGCCCCGGACCGGCCGCCTGCGGCAGACCTTCGTCGTCTAAGAGCCATATCGTCGCACTCATTCGGAGGGAAATCCTGGCTTTCGCCCGGACCGGTTGCAAAGGACGGGCGACTACAAGACAATGAAAACGTATGGGCTGTGAGCGTCGTCATGGGGGAGTTTCAGCGTCTGGGGAGGTATCAGGTGACCGGCATCTTAGGCCGGGGCTCGATGGGCGTCGTTTATCAAGGGTTTGACCCCCTCATCGAGCGGGACATCGCTCTCAAGGTCATCCGTATCCCGCCTTGGATGTCCGAAGAAGAGGTCCAGGAATACCGGGAGCGGTTTTTTCGCGAGGCCAAGGCGGCGGGCAAGCTCCAGCATCCCAACATCGTGACGATTTACGACATCGGGACGGACGATCGGACGGGCATCCCCTTCATCGTCATGGAGCTCGTCCGGGGTGAGACCCTCAAGAATCGTATCCAACGGCAGGGAAGTCTGCCCTGGCCGATGATGGTCGACATCGTCCGCCAGGTCGCCGAGGCCCTTCACTTTGCGCATTCCCATGGGATCGTCCATCGGGATATCAAGCCTTCGAACGTCATGCTAACCGAAAGCGGCCTCGTGAAGATCACGGACTTCGGGATCGCTCACATGCCGGCCTCGGAACTGACCCGGACGGGTCAGCTCTTGGGCTCCCCCAGCTACATGTCGCCCGAGCAGGTCCTCGGGGAGCGGGTCACATACCGGACAGACCTATTTTCATTGGGCGTCGTGTTGTTCGAGGGACTGACGGGCCAGAAGCCCTTCCAGGGGGACACCTTCAGCCAGATCACGTTCAAGATCGTCCACGAGTCGCCGCCCGACTTACGGGTCCTCCGGCCGGACCTGCCGGAAGCCCTCTACCGGTTGGTCGATCGTATGCTGGCCAAAAACCCGAGTGAGCGCTTTGAGACGGCTGGGGCGGTCGGGACATACATCCGTCATCACTTAAGTCTGGCCTTGCCCGAGACGGTGGAAGCCCCTCCCATCGAACCCATCGAGGAAGCGACGCCTCCGGAGGGTA
>JANXAA010000449.1 GCA_025061865.1 Acidobacteriota bacterium
GGGATGGCCTGTCACCGTCGGTATCGGCTCCATATCGGAAGCTCCGTACAGCGCAAGATGCAGGACAGGGGTCCCAGGGGCTGGGTATCGAATTCTTAGGGATCGGGGATTAGGGAAGGGCCCCATCTCTAATCCCTGACCCCTAAGCCCTAGCAAATCCAGCCCCCGACACCCGATAGATTGAGACCCCGCACTCGGGACCCGGCCATCACGTCTTCCCTAACAACCGTCGGAAAAAGCGGACGATGGCCTGGCCCAGAGCCCGCCAGGCCAGGGGGATCGCCCGGACGGGTCGGCCCCCGGTCGGACCTACCGGGGCTTCCAAGGGTCGCTCCATCCGGGCCCGCACGCAGGCGGCAAAATCCTGAAACAACTGACGGGCCACGTCCTCGACCATACCCCGACCAAACTGGACGACCCGCCCCGCCAAGTCCACCTCCGCATCGACGACGACCTCGGCGCCCCCGTCGGGAAGGGCTCGGACCTGGCTCAACATCCTCATCCGGGCCGAGCCCGCCCCACCCGTCTCCCGACCCTCGCCGACCATGCAGACCCGGTGGTCCACCTCGTCCAGCTCCTCCAAGTGGACCCGGCCGGCGTAGGCGACTGTGATGGGGCCCAGACGGACCTTCACATGACCCCGGAAGGTCCGTTCGTCCTGGACCTCGACGAGCTCAGCGCCAGGCATGCAAGTCACGACCTCATGAGGGTCGGTCAGAAACCGCCACACCCGCTCGACCGACGCTTGGACCCGAAAGGACTCTTGAAACTTGATCGGCACCGTGCGTTCTCCACCTGTGGCGGGCTATCCGTAGTGGGCAGGCTCGGACCACTCACCGTCGTATTATACCTAAGTTGCGACCTTCGGACGGAGTCCCCGATTTGGGGGCTCCTCAACCGCCCTTGCCCCAGACCGTCGACGGGGGACAGGCGGACTGTCCCAAGCCAAACGGCCTGTCAAGCTTCCCAGAATCCGCACAGGTCCCACGGAAAGGCGGTCCAATCCGGCCCGATGACCCAGTCGGCCGCCTGGAGAGCCGACGCAGGCAGCGTGGTCGTCAGGGCGGCCACCCGTAACCCCGCCTGGTGGGCCGCCCGGATGCCATCGGGGGTATCTTCGATGGCAAGGACCTGCTCCGGCCGAAGGTCTGGCGTGGGGCCTCGGAGCCGGGCGAGGGCCTCCAGATACAGGTCGGGGGCGGGTTTCCCCCGCAAACCGGGCGCAGGGGTCACGATGGCCACCCATGACACTGAGACCGGGCAATGCGGTAGGACCGTCCCGATGGCTTCTTGGGACGAGCTGGAGGCAATGGCCAGGCGGATCCCCCGTGCCTGCGCGGTCCGGACCCATGGGGCAAATCCGGCTACCCAGGGGATAGGTCCGCGACTCATGCGCTCCCGGTACCGCCGTCGCTTGTCTTCCAGTAATCGGACCACCTCCGCCTCCGGTAAGTCGATGCCCCGCGAGGCCAGAATACACGTCATGGCGTCCTGATCGTGGAGGGCTACATAGCGCGAGAAGTACTCGTCTGGCGTGATCTCGATACCGACCCCTCGGAGTGTCTCCCGCATGCACTCAAAGAAGATCGGCTCGCTATCGACGACTACCCCATCAAAATCCAAGACGATGGCTCTTATCCGAGTCCCCTGCATGCGCTCAAGTGGAGGGATTGGCCCGTCTTTCCTCACCCAGGCCCAGCCGTCGATGGGGAGGGTATGGGAAAATATCGAAGATCTCCCCCTGTCGCAAGCGTCCTTGG
>JANXAA010000044.1 GCA_025061865.1 Acidobacteriota bacterium
GGTCCGACACGCGACTGGGAATGCAGCTGCGGACGCTATAAGCGCGTGAAAAACAAGGGGGTGCGCTGCGAACGGTGTGGCGTGGAAGTGACCCGCGCGCGCGTCCGCCGCGAGCGCATGGGGCATATCGAGCTGGCAGCCCCCGTCGCCCACATCTGGTACGTCCGCAACGTCCCGAGTCGGATGGGCCTTCTGTTGGGCCTGACGGCCCGGGAACTCGAAAGGGTCATCTACTACGAGTCGTACGTCGTCATCGAGCCCGGCGATACAGACCTCCAGTCCTGTCAGGTCTTGACCCAGGAAGAATATCGGGACCTCCGCAAGCAGTATGGCCACCGATTCGTCGCCAAGATGGGCGCCGAGGGCATCCGGGAGGTCTTACGGAAGATCGACTTAGCCACCCTGGCCCAAGAGCTTCGGCAGGAGATGAAGACATCACCGTCCCGGCAGCGGAAGATCCGGGCGGCTAAGCGCCTCCGGGTCGTCGAGGCCTTCCTCCGCTCCGGCCAGAAGCCCGAGTGGATGATCCTGGACGTCATCCCCGTCCTGCCGCCCGAACTGCGGCCCCTTGTGCCTCTCGAGGGCGGTCGGTTCGCCACCTCGGACCTGAACGACCTGTACCGGCGGGTCATCAACCGGAACAACCGCCTCAAGAAGCTCTTGGAACTTCATGCCCCCGAGGTCATCATCCGAAATGAAAAACGCATGCTCCAGGAGGCCGTCGATGCCCTCTTAGACAACGGCCGCCGGTCTCGCGTGATGAAGGGGGCCCAGCGGCGACCCCTGAAGTCTCTCAGCGATAACCTCAAGGGCAAGCACGGTCGGTTCCGGCAGAATCTCCTGGGGAAGCGGGTCGACTTCTCGGGCCGGGCTGTCATCGTCGTCGGCCCCGAGCTGAAGCTGTGGCAGTGTGCCCTCCCTAAGAAGATGGCCCTCGAGCTGTTCAAGCCCTTCGTATACCACCAGCTCGAGAAGATGGGCATCACGGACCTCGTCCGCCGAGCCAAGGAGCTGGTCGCTCGGGAGGACGCCCAGGTGTGGGACGCTCTTGAACAGGTCGTCAAGGACCACCCTGTCCTCCTAAACCGGGCCCCGACCCTGCACCGTCTGAGCATCCAGGCCTTTCAACCTGTCCTGATTGACGAGAAGGCAATTCGGATTCACCCCCTCGTCTGCACGGCGTACAACGCCGACTTCGACGGGGATCAGATGGGCGTCCACGTCCCCGTCTCCCCGGAGGCCCAGCTTGAGGCCTCGACCCTCATGCTGGCCGTCAACAACATTCTGTCGCCGGCCAACGGCAAGCCCCTGGCGTCGCCGACCCAGGACATGGTCCTGGGGATCTATTACCTGACAGCCCGAAAGCCGGCGGGCGACGGGACGGCTTCCGAGCGGACGCCTTACTTCGGGACGGCCGACGAAGTCCTGATGGCCTATCAGCTGGGTCACGTCCAGACTCATACGCCCATTCGGTTTCGCTTCTCGGGCCTCCTCATCGACACCGAGTCGCAAGGGAATACGCAGGACATCTTGTACGCCGTCAAGGAAGAGGTCCGCCACCGATGGATCGACACGACCGTCGGCCGGGTCCTTTTCCATGCAGCCCTCCCCCCCCACATGCCCTTCGTCAACGGTGTCCTGAAAAAGAAGGGCGTGGCCTCCTTAGTCCACTTCGTGTACCTCAAGTACGGGATGCGGAAGACCGTCGAACTCTTGGACGCCCTGAAGGACGTGGGCTTTCGGTTTGCCACTCGAGCGGGCATCTCGATGGGCGCCTTTGATGACCTGGTCATCCCCAAGCACAAATGGGAGATCATCGAGAAGGCCCGCCAGGAGGTCCGCCGCATCGAGGAACGCTACCGTCGGGGCGAGATGACTGCCCGCGAGAAATACAACCACGTCGTCGCCATCTGGTCCCAGGTCACCGAGGACGTCATGCAGGAGATGATCCGGGAGATGCGGGAGCAGACCGCTCAACGCGGTGAGCTGAACCCTGTGTACGTCATGGTCGACTCGGGCGCCCGGGGATCGGACGTCCAGATCCGCCAGCTCGCTGGGATGCGGGGCCTGATGGCGAAGCCCTCCGGCGAGATCATCGAGACGCCCATCACGTCTAACTTCCGGGAGGGCCTTTCGGTCCTCGAGTACTTCATCTCGACCCACGGAGCTCGTAAGGGTCTGGCCGACACGGCCCTTAAGACGGCCGACGCTGGGTACCTGACCCGTCGACTGGTTGACGTGGCCCAGGACGTTTATATCACTGAATACGATTGCGGCACGATGGAGGGGATCTACATCGAACCCCTTATCGAGGAGGGGGAAATCGTCGAACCCCTGCGGGAACGCATCGTGGGTCGCATCGCGGCCGAGGCCATCCGAGACCCCCTAACGGGCGAGGTCATCGTCGGGGCCAACGAGATGATCGACGAGGAGAAGGCCTTCCTCCTGGAAGAGGCGGGTATCGACCGCGTCAAAATCCGGTCTGTCTTGACTTGCCAGAGCCGGCGGGGCGTCTGTGTCCTGTGCTTCGGCCGGGACCTGGCGACGGGCCGACTCGTCCAGATCGGGACCCCCATCGGGATCATCGCCGCCCAGTCCATCGGCGAACCGGGGACCCAGCTCACGATGCGGACGTTCCACTACGGCGGCACGGCCGGCCGCATCGGAGAGGTCTCCCAGCACCGTTCCAAGCACGGCGGCATCGTGCAGTTCCGGGGCCTCCAGACGATTCGGAACAAGGCCGGCCACCAGATCGCCGTCCACCGTAAGGGCCAGGTCGTCGTCGTCGACCCCGACGGCCGGGAACGGGAGCGCTATACGGTCGTCTACGGCGCCCGGGTCCTGGTCGAAAACGGCCAGTCTGTCGAACCTGACACGCCCCTCGTCGAGTGGGACCCCTACTCGTCGGTCATCCTGTGCGAGCACGAGGGGACGGTCCGGTATCACGACATCCGGGTCGGTGAAACCGTTCAGGAAGAGATCGACGAGGTCACCAAAAATCGAGACCTGGTCGTCGTCGATTTCGCCGTCGGCAAGACTGTCCTGAAGCCCTCCATCGAGGTCGTCGACGGGACGGGGGAGGTCATCGCCTCGTATCTCTTGCCGACGGGCGCCCGGCTGGTCGTCCAGGAGGACCAGAAGGTCTCCCCGGGCGACGTCCTGGCCAAGATCCCCCGGGAGACGACGAAGACGAAGGACATCACGGGCGGTTTGCCGCGAGTCGAGGCCCTCTTCGAGGCCCGGAAGCCGGCCGAGCCGGCCGTCATCGCCGAGATCGACGGCATCGTCCGCTTCATGGGTATCAACGAGAAGGGCCAGCGGCTCATCCGTATCGAGGGCGAGGGCGGCGTCGAGAAGGAGTACACCCTCCCGCGGGGCGCCCACGTCATCGTCCGGGACGGCGAGGCCGTTGAGGCCGGTGAGCCCCTCATGGAGGGACCCGTGAATCCGACGGATATCCTGCGGGTCCTGGGCGTGCGGGCGCTCGAAAAGTACCTCCTCAACGAGATCCAGCGGGTGTACCGCTCTCAGGGCGTCAGCATCGACGACAAGTACATCGAGATCATCATCCGTCAGATGACCCGATGGTTCCGCATCGAGGACGTCGGCGACACTGACTTCCTCTATCGGGAGATCGTCGATAAGTTCCGCTTCATGGACAAAAACGCCGAGGTCGCCGCCCGAGGCGGTAAGCCGGCGACGGGCACGCCCGTCCTGCTCGGTATCACGCGGGCGGCCCTCAGTACCGATAGCTGGATCTCGGCGGCGTCCTTCCAGGAGACGACCCGAGTCCTCACGGAGGCGGCCATCCGTGGAAGCACCGACTACCTGTACGGCCTGAAGGAGAACGTCATCGTCGGGCGCCTGGTCCCCTGTGGGACGGGCAGTCCTTACTACCGACAGGTCCGCGTCGAGAAGGACACGACCATCGAGGAGCGCATCGTCCCGGCCGCTTACGAGGAGCCGACCGAACTGGCAGCCCCGCCGAGCGTCTCGGTCTCTGAAGAAACGGCCTAACCGTCTCCCCCTCACCCAAGTCCGACCTGCGAGCGGGGTCCCCGAAGACAGGGCAGCCCCGCTCGTTGACATTTTGTAAATATTTTTTATTATTTTGTATTTGTCTCTCTGAAGCCGTCGACCCGTGGGACGCCATGATGGCCCAGGCCCCACCGACCAGACGATTACCGCAGCCCCATTCCAGGACGATTACCTGAATGCGGGCCCTGCGATGACACCCCACGGAATCGTATACGGCCCAGTCTCGGAAACTCCCATCGATGTAACGGACTCCCTCCTGCAGACTCTAAATGAGTCCAAAAGCGCCCCTGGAGGTGAGGAGCGATGCTCAAAAGATGGACGGTCATGGGGTTCATGACGCTTTTCCTCGCCACCGTCGCTTCGGCCCAGCCCCTGCTGACGAAGCCGACGCTGGTGACGACCGAGTGGTTGGCTCGACATTGGGACAACCCCGACCTTCGCATCATTGATGCTCGACCCAACTTGCGCGATTACCTCGACGGTCATATCCCCAAGGCTATTTACCTGAACACGGAAACGCTTCGGATTTCGCTCGGGGGCGTCCCTGCCCGTCTGCTTCCGCCCGAGCGTTTGGCTAGCATCTTTGGTTCGATCGGGATAGGTCACCGACATACCGTCGTCGTCTACTCCAGCGGCCAGGATGCTTTCGCTCACGCGACTTACATCGCCTTTGTCCTTGAATTCCTCGGTCACCGGGCCGTCGGCGTGCTGGACGGCGGGTTTGAAAAGTGGCAAGCGGAAGGGCGGCCCATAGAGAAGGAGTTTCCGCAAGTCGCCCCCACGAAGTTTGTCCCGCGGGTCGACCGACGACTGCGAGCGGATTGGCTTCTCGTTCAGAAAAGCGTGCAAAGCCAAGAGGTGCAGGTTTTAGACGCCCGTTCGCCCAAGGCTTTCGCTGAAGGTCACATCCCGATGGCCCTTAACGTTTTCCTGCGGGACAACCTGCAAGGCCAAGAGGTGTTGACCTGGAAAAGCCAGGACGAGCTCGTCCAGTGGTTCCAAGCGTCGGGTGTCGACCTACGAAAGCCCATCGTGACTTACTGCACCAGCGGACGTGAGGCCAGCCAATTGTGGTTTACCTTGCGCCACGTCTTGGGCCTTCAGAATGTCGTCGTTTACGACGGCTCTTGGATTGACTGGTCAGCCCGAAAGTTGCCGAAGCAGTGAACGACGTTGCCCGCTCTGGCTCTATCTCCTGGTGAAGCTGTGACCGCGGGGCGCCTTGAGAACAGATCCCTTGCAACGCAATTCCGGGCAATCCAGTCCTATGGGTTAGCTTCAGCTTGGGTGAAGCTAATTTTTCAACCTTTGCAGGTGTCGGTAGAGAGTCGCCCGGGAGACGCCCAGGCGACGGGCCGCCTCTTTCTTGTTGCCGCCGACCTGGGCCAAGACCTCTAAGACCCGAGCGGCTTCCAAGCGCTCGGTCGGCCGTGTCATTCGGGGAAACCCCCGAGGGACCGTCAAGCCTGGGAAGTGTGTAGGCCGGAGGGGGCCGCCCCGGGCCAGCAGGAGGGCCCGTTCCAGGATGTTCCGAAGTTCCCGAATGTTCCCGGGCCAAGGGTAGGCCGTCAGCAGACGCAAGACCTCGGGGGGAATGTGGGGATGGGGGGCCCCCAGAGTCTTCAGGAGGTACTCGACCAGGGGCGGGATGTCCTCGACCCGCTTCCGCAAGGGCGGCAGGACGATGGGGAAGACGTTGATGCGATAAAACAGGTCCCGGCGGAATCGGCCCGTCTCGACCATCGCTTCCAAGTCCTGGTGGGTCGCGCAGATGAGGCGGAAGTCGCTCCGCCGGAGCCGGACCTCCCCGAGGCGGCGAAAGACCTTTTCCTCCAGGACCTTCAGGAAGGCAGTCTGTAAGCTCCGGTCCATATCCCCGACCTCGTCTAAAAAGAGGGTCCCACCGTCGGCGACCTCGATCAAGCCCTCCTTGGCAGCCACGGCCGACGTGAAGGCGCCCCGGGCGTGGCCGAAGAGTTCGCTGGCCAAGAGTTCGCCCCGGAGGGTCGAGCAGTTGATCTCGACGAAGGGTCCCGTCCGGCGGGCGCTGTGCTCGTGAATCCACCGGGCGAGGACACCCTTGCCCGTACCAGTCTCCCCCATGAGGAGGATAGGCACATCGCTTTTGACGGCGACGCGAGCATTTCCCGGACGCGGCGCATGACCAGGCTGTCCCCCAAGAAGGGTTCTTCCTGTCGGTCCAGACGACGCCGGGCGGTGTACTGCTTGTGGACCTTCCGGACGTCGATGCTCTTGCGGAGGAGCATTTCCAGGTCTTGAAGTCGCACGGGCTTCGTGAGGAAGTGGTCGGCCCCCCGCCGCATGGCCTCGACGGCCTGGGGGATGTCCCCGTGGCCGGTGACGACGATAATGGCGACATCCGGGCATTCCTCCCGAAGTTCGGGAATCCAATCGAGGCCGTAGCCGTCCGGGAGGTACAGGTCTAATAAGACGGCGCTGAAGCGTCGCCCGGCCACGACCTGGCGGGCCTCGCTTAGAGAAGTCACGCCATAGGGCCGGTACCCAACCTGGGTCAGGTGTTCCGTCCAAAGATTCCGGACGTGAGGATTATCGTCCACGACGAGAACGTCGACAGACATCCAGACTTTCCCGACGTCTAAACTTCCTGCCTCACAGAATCCTCACGCTGTTCAGGTCTGCAAACCGGGCCTGTTTTCTATTTTATACCAAAATCGATGGCAAGCCACATCGCCCCCCGATGGGCGTGTTGAAGATGCCCGCATGAGGGCGGGCGCTGGGGTTTTGGGACGCCGCCACGGCGGGCGGCGCTGAGAAGAGGACCCTACCCCGCTATCACGATGTCACTTCCTCTTCCTTAGAACCGGAAGACGACGACGGGGTCGACCCGGAGGGCCTTCCGGATAGCGACCAGGGACGATAGCGTGCACATCGTCATCGTGAGGCCGATCACGATGAAGTACAGCTCGGAGGGGATCAACAGCCAGAGCTGGAGACGTTCGTAGAGCGGGACGGTCAAGAGCGTGATCAGGAGACCCGCCAGGTAGCCCAGGAGGCCGCTAGTCCAGCCCTGCAGTAGGATGACTTGGGCCAGCTCTCGGTTTGTCGTACCCATCGCCTTCAGGGTCCCGTACTCTCGCAAGTGTTCCATCGTCGACGCATAAATCGTCTGGCCTACGATGGCCGTCCCGACTAGGAATCCCAGAAGGACGGTGACCCCGATGCCGAGGCCTAGACCCGTCTGGATGCTCCAGTACCGCCGCGTCTTCCAGGACCATTCGGATTTCGTATATACGTCGACGCCCCGGAGCTCGGGCCACGCCCGTAAGCGCCGGACGAAGACTTTAGGGTCCTGGCCGGATTTCAACTTGACGACGACGAAGGTCGTCGTGTCGGGCGTGACGATCCGGGAGTAATGCCGGGCCATCCGCAGGGACGTGAAAGCGATGGGGTACGTCGTGAAGGACTTGACGCCCCGGGAGAAGCCTACGATGCGGGTCTTCTGCCAAAAGATCTCGACCTCGTCGCCGACCCGCAGGGGGCCAAGCCGCCGGAGGGACGAAAGGTCCAGGATGATCCCTGCCTGACCCCGCAGGTCCTGGACAGAACCCTCGACCATCTCCCACGGCCCGCCCACACCTGTGTCCAAGTTAAAGCCGATGACCTGGACCGACTCAGTCGCACCCGACGGAAGCTTCATCAGACCCCAACTCATCACGATTTCCTCAGCCCACTCGACTTCCGGCAAGGACCGGACCTTGGAGAGTTTACGAATGGGAAAGGGGCGGGCCGAATCGAAGTTGATGGCATGCTCACTCGTGATCCATATGTCGCCGGGCGTATGATCGATAAGGATGGAAGCACTGCTGACAAAGCCCAAGTAGGCCCCCAGTTGGGCAAACATCAGGACGACGGCGAACGTCACGCCGACGAGGGTGATCAGCGTACGAACTTTATCGTACCAAAGGTTTTTCCAGGCTAATCGGTACATCGGCTCCTCTGGCTCGACAGGATAGAGCCTGGAACGGCCTAGTCTAAGAAGCGACTTCCACTGGGTGGGGGGGATCCCCTAAACTGCTCTCTTGAGCTGTTTTCGACAACTTCCCAGCCCGCCTGGCTACAGCCCAGTCGAAAGTGGGGGCCGGGAGGTTCAGGTCGGAGTGATAATAGAGATCATGAAGCCACCTTTCGGACCTCAGCGACTACGAGACCGGCTATGGATGGGCTTTGGCCTCGGCGCATTGACCTTTGGCCTGGCTAGCTGTGCGCCCCGGGTCATTGTACTACATGACCCCTTACCTGCAGAGGCCCACAACGACCTGGCTATCCGCTACATGGAAGAGGGCGCTTGGAAAGCCGCCGAACGGGCCCTCCGACGGGCCATCCGGAAGGCGCCCGGATGGGCCGTCCCTTATATGAATCTCGGCTTTCTCTACGCCCGGCAGGGTCAGTGGTCCAACGCCTTCCGGGCTTACGCCCAGGCCGTCCGCTTGGACGGGACGTGCGCAGACTGCCTGAACAACCTGGCCTGGTCGGCCCTCCGAAGCGGTCGAAGAGGGTCCCTGGCCCCCGCTTGGGCCCGACGGGCCATTGCCCTGGGGGGACCTGAGCGTTTCCGATACCATCACACGGCCGCCTGGGTCGGGTACATGGGGGGCAACTGCACTGCAGCGCTTCAAGAGATGGCAGCGGCCTTGGCCGAAGCTCCGATAGCTGAGGGCTTTCTGTACGGGATAGAACTCGATCGGTTCCGCCGCATGTGTCCCCCGTAAGGCCTTGTCCCCTTACTCGTCGGATGCTAAGTCTTGGGGAGTGGATTCGGGAATCTCGGCAGCCCGAGATCAGGTTTTCCTTGGTTCCTAACCGCCCGACCCCTATTCAGTTGAACGAAGCCGTCGTTCGCGACCCTATCGAATGCACACCTGTAAAACGGCCCAATCCGCCTTATCCCTTGGGCACCTTCCGGGCCGCCTTCGGCCAACTCCATCGGGCATACCCCAGAAAGAGTAAACCGGCTCCCATCAACCCGACGGATATCAAATCATTCACGCTCCAAGAACCCCACACGACCGGCTTGGGGACCCCGCGTAAACGTTCCATGCCCATTCGGATAGCTCCATAGCCTATCAAATAGAGGCCCCACAGCCAGCCCACCCCGAGTCCAGGCTTTCGTCCCCACCGAAAAAGTAGGAAAGCCAGTCCACCTTCCAAGAGAGCTTCATAGACCTGGACAGGATGAAGGCGGACCCGTAAGGGCGTACCATTGGCGGCCTGAGCGAGGGGATGGGTGAACGCGACGCCCCACGGCAAATCCGTCGGACGCCCCCAACAACAGCCCGCTGCCAAACAGCCGAGCCGCCCGAGGGCATGACCGCTGGCCAAGGCCGGGGCCACGGCGTCCAGGACCGGGCGCACCCGTCGGTAACGTAGGTAAGCTATAGTCACCAGCGTAGCGAATCCCAGGAGGAGGCCCCCGTAGTACATGCCCCCAGACTGCAGGACTTGACCTAGACGGACCTCCACCCAGGTAGGTCGGGGCGTGACGAAGACATGGAGCCCACGGGCACCGATAAGGCCCGCGGCGACGGCCACACCGTACAGGAAGGAAACGTCGCTTGTCGAAAAGCCCTGCCGACGGAGACGGTCTCGAAAAATCCAATAACTTAATATAAATCCTAACAGATAGAGAACCCCGTAGCTATAAATGGAGACCGGTCCCCACTGCAATAGGATCGGCCACATCGTCAGACCGATGCGTGGGTTTTTGCAAAAATGAATGCGTGTCAAAACCGAGAGAGAAGAGGGCTACGGTTTCGACCCAGCAGTCCAGACTCACACAGTCCTTAGACCCTTCCCGCCACTGGGCTTGAAAATATCGGGCTTCCCGGACGCTAGCAAAGCCCGGTCCGATGCTTTTTTTCCAAACCAAAGGACCTGCGCCGCCGGGTGACGCTGGCGGCAAGGGCTGGAACCCTGCGCCAATGGATGACTCGATCTGATGGATTCAGCCCGGGACAGAACCTGGATCCTACATCCGGATATACATTACCCCGTTGGGTTGGGGGACGGGAATGCGGTGGAGGGCCTTCCCGGCCCTCCACCGATAGGGTACGAGTTCAAGGGCTTATTTGCATTGCAGGGCAAAGGCGCGCTGCAGAAAGATGGCCATCTGCGCCCGCGTCACTGCCTGGGACGGACAGTACTGCGTCGCCGTGCATCCACTGGCAATGTTATGCGCCCACATCCAGTGCGCATGCCGACAGTGGAACACCCCGTCGGGCGCATCTGT
>JANXAA010000450.1 GCA_025061865.1 Acidobacteriota bacterium
GTCGTCTTCCCCTGGGGGAGTTTGACCTTCACGTCCGCCGCCTTGAACTCAAAGCCGTGGTCCCGATCCTGGGTCTCGATGAGGAGACGGACCCGCTCGCCGCTACAGAGTTCGATCACGTTCGGCTGAAATTCCCAGTTCTTCGCCACGATGGAGACTTCCCGGGGCGTATCGGCCGCGACGGTCAGAAAAGGGAATATCAGCAGTGTCATCAGAAGACGGCACTTTCGCATGGAGGCCCTCCTCTCCGAAGATACCTGGGCTCCAGTCTCTCCAGATCACGTAGGAGCCGGTGCTTTTCCAAAGAGGGGACGGCGGTAGTAAAAATCTCCCTCCTGGTCACGCGTAAGCGTCACGCAGCAAGATAAAGCTGGCCAGGACATCCGAATCGATTGCCCTGGGCGACCCCGCTTCGGTGGGCGGGGCTTACCCTCATATCCAGCAGTCCTAGACCTAACAACGAATTTAATAGGCCCGGGCCAGGAACTTGAGGACATTGAGAAGGGTCTCTAAGGACCGTCGGTCGCCCTGCTGAGTCATCCCCGCATCGACCCAGGCCGTCACATACATCTCGGCCATCCGAGCCGTCACGCCCGTGAGGCCCGACCGAACGGCCGCCAACTGGGTCATGACGTCTTTGAAGTCGGTGCCTGTCTCGATCATACGGATGACCGTCTGCAAGTGACCGGCCAGCCGGGCCAGACGAACCCGGAGGTACCGCCGGGGTTCCGGGGGTAGGATCAGACCGGCAACCGGTGGCCGGGCCGCCGGACGCGGCCGGGTCTTCGGCTTCGAGCCGGGTGCCGGACGAGCGCGATGGTTCACCCGCCGAGCCGGGCGTGAGGCCCTGGACCGGGTGCGATACGTGCGGACGTCCTTCCACTGGTTCATGGGGGCTTCCCCCTGGGTACTCTTCAACATGACGGTCATAGGACGTAGGCCGAAGGTCGGCTCCGATGTCACGCCGTCGCGGTCTTACAAAATCCGCCGCAGGAGCTGCTCCAACAGCTCTCGGCCTCGCTCCGAGACGTACCGGCCCGGCTCCGGCGGATGGGCCGGCAGGATCAACTCAAAGTCGTATTGGAGGAGCTTCCGCAAGACGACCCGCTTGAGGACAGGGTCAAAGTCCCACGGATGGGGCGGCACGAAGAGCTGGCCCTGGGGATTGATGTTGAGGGCATCGCCGATGAACAGGACACCGGGTGGCCGTAGGTCCAGGAGGGCCGAGCTCCCCGGCGTGTGACCCGGCAGATGGACGATGGCGATGTCGGCATTCAGCATGAAGTCGCCTTCAAAGGGGACTTCGACTTCGACACCCTGGACGTACCGGGCTTCGCTCTTGTGGATGAGGACTCGTGCCTGGAAGAACTCGTGGAAGGAAGCCACGGCCCCGATGTCGTCCTTGTGAGTGATAAAGATGTAACGCACGCCGCCCCGACGTTGAATGGCCCGGATCACGTCTACCTGATAGGCCGGCACGTCGACGAGGAGATTCCCCTTCGGGTGTAAGACCAGATAACTCTGGGCATGATAGGTCGCATCGTCGTAAGCGGCGATCCACAAGACGTCCGGTCGGCCGTGAACAGCACGTAATACCATCGCGGTCACCCCAATCGGCCTGGCCTCACGGGGCGGCTGGCTGAGGCGGAAGGTTCATCTGAAGGGCCAAGAAGCACCCCCCCTCGGCACAAGACGGAGCCTGCGTCTCCTACCGGCCCGGGACGGGATGGGCCTCTCC
>JANXAA010000451.1 GCA_025061865.1 Acidobacteriota bacterium
TGATACCGGAGGGCTTCTAAGGGGTGGCGGAAGTCGTGGACCTCGACCTCCTCGGCGTAGCGCTCCCGGAGCTTCTTCCGCAGGTACCAGCCGACCAGGGGGTCATCGTCCACGATCACGCATTTCACGCCGGGTCTTCTCCAGCTTGGACGGAAGCGGCGACATCGCCTGGACGGCGGCCAGCCAAGGCGGGACCCGCAGAGTAGCGGGCCACCTCGGGCCATCCGGGAGGTGTAAGTCCACCGAGATAGGTTCTGGGACTTCGGTGTATGGGACCCAGGTCCATCCGACCCAGACGAAAGGGGCCTGGCCGGAGCCCCAACCGAACGTCTTCCGGACCTCGCCCCGCCATAGGACGACGCCGCCCTCCGGGGTTCCGTCCAGGGCCTCGGTCACCAGGACTTGCAGGAGCCGCCGGGGCGGGCGGCCCAGGTACGTGGCCTTAGCGACGACTTCCTGACCGACGTAACAGCCTTTCGTATACGAGAGGGCGTGGTAGAGGCCCGCTTCCAAGGGCATCCATTCCTCGCCGGCCAAGTCGACACACGGCCACAGCCAGCCGACGGTCCGGCGCCACCGGGCCCATGCCTCGGGGTC
Organism: Acidobacteriota bacterium; assembly: GCA_025061865.1. Lineage (GTDB taxonomy): Bacteria > Acidobacteriota > HRBIN11 > HRBIN11 > HRBIN11 > HRBIN11. The sequence goes on from JANXAA010000451.1 coordinate 598, forward strand.
CATCGGGACGACACCGACCGATGAGGCCCATGGGAGTGCTTCGGCCTCGTCGGCCCAGATAAGGCCGGCCGTTTCCCCATCCCAGGGAACCTCAACGGTCCACCGAAGCGCAGGCGTCCCCGCCTGCAGGAGTGCAGACGTCTCCCTCTGCGGGAACAGCCAATGGACCCGGACCGGCTGAACCTGCCAGTGCACGTCCATCCGAAGCCGATACAGGCTCAAGTGCCGGTCCAGGACCGCCGTCCAGCCGTCCAAGGCGAAAAGGCGCAGACCGTCGTCCGCCCGGGCGACCCAGGCGTCGGCGACGACCTTTCCGCGGGGGGTCAGAAAGAGACCGTAACGGACCTCGCCGGTGGCCAAGGACCGAACGTCTTGAGTCATCATGTTATGGAAGAATTCGACGGCCTGGGCGCCCGTCACGACCCATGTGACCCAGCCGGAGAGGTCGACCCAAAGGACCCGTGTCATCCGCTTCCTCTTGCGTCCTCCCATCCCGTAATCTATAGGGCCACCGCCCGATTGGCAAGGGGAGAGGGACAGGGTGAGCCTGACAGAGCCGAATTCATGAGATGCGGAAGGACCTTGGGCCTGCCTACAGACCCCGGTATGTCCTGGAAGTCGCAACTTGAGTGAAGTATGGGGCCGATGACCTGACATCCGCTTGGCGTCTGACGCCCTGACCCACGACTTATGAAACTTCTCCGCTCCACTAACCTCCGCCCTATGGGCGACCCTCTAAAAATTTCTGGGCCTCTGTCAGCAGACGCTCCCGCATCTGGACGATAGCGTCGGCCGACAGGACACACCGGAATCCCAAGTCGTCCCGCCGGGTGTCCGGGGGCCAACTCCGGGATTCATAGTTCAGGGCCCGGTCCTTACCTTCCCGGAAAGACCCGCCCTTGACGACCCGTTTGCCGTCCGACGTGACTGTAGCCGTCCATTCCCACACGTTCCCACACAGGTCCCAGATGCCGAAGGGGCTCCGCCCGTTCGGGTAGGCGTCTACCGGCGTCGTCCCACCGTGCCGACTCTCTTTTGTATTGCACCGGGCGACGTCAAACGACCGACCCCAGGGGAACTGCAAGGCTTGGGGCCCCCGGGCCGCGTATTCCCATTGGGCGGCCGTCGGGAGGGTC
>JANXAA010000452.1 GCA_025061865.1 Acidobacteriota bacterium
CAAACCCTCCAAAAGGTCGGTCTGGCGCTGTCGGGTATCCTGGCCCTCGGAGCCGTCCTGCTCCTGGCTTGGAATCTAGCGGCGACCCGGTACGGGCAAGGCCTCCGGTCTGAAGGTCCGAGTCCGTCCGCCTGAGAACTTGCCTCCTGAGGTTTATGAAGCCCTAGAGGATGCCTTGGGAAAAGAGCCGGCCCGCAAGCTGGTCCACGGTCTGGAGGCCGCCGTCGAGGCGACCATGGCGGTCCAGCTGTCGGCCTTGCGAGATGAGCTGTTCGAACGCCTGGTGACTAAGGAAGTCTTTTTGGCTCAAATAGAGACCCTACGAGCTGAGTTCCGGGCCGAGCTGGCTGAGGTCTACCGCCGGCTCGACCAGCTCTCGGCCGAGTTTCAGGCTCGACGGGCCGAAGTCCATCATCGAATCGATCAGCTCTCGGCTGAAGTTCATCACCGAATTGATCGACTGGCCGCTGAAGTTCATCATCGGATTGATCCAGTGGCCACTGAGGCTCGTCGCCAGATTGATCAGCTGGCCGCTGAGGTCCATCGTCTCTCGAAGGAAGTCCGAGCACAAATCGACCAGGTGCGGACCGAGTTGCAAACCCGTATGGACCAGGTCCAGTCTGACCTTCAAGCCCCGTATGGACCAAGTCCAGTCCAACCTCCAAGCTCAAACTGGGCAAGTTCAATCCCACTTACAGGCTCAAATCGATCGCATTAACCAGAAAATGAACTTTACTTTGATCCTCTTGCTGATCCTACTGACGGTTATGAATCCAGCCTTTACGGAGCTGATCAAGACACTCCTGGGCCTCCGGTAAAGCGGAGGGGGAAGGGGGTGGAGATGGAGTCGGAAGAGCTCGCCAGGAGGGGAGTTTTTCCGTCTGGACTTCTTGGGCCTTGAACCCGGGACCATCCCGGCTTCAAACCGGCGGCGTGAAAAAATTCCTCCTAATCCGCGTGGGCTCTAAGGGGGTAGGGAGACTTGCCCACCGACCTAAAGGGGGATGGCCGCGTTTGACTCATGGATTCCCTTCGAGAATCCCCTATGTAACCCCTGCCACGTTCCCGCTCTCTAAATTCTGGGGGGTGAGGATACCGAAGGCCGCTCCTATGCGGATAAAGCGTCCGACGGGAGCCGGCCGACCGAGTAATAAGGAGGTGGAATCATGGAGGTCATGCGACAGCGGCCGAAGATCGTCGTCTTAGGCGGTGGTTTCGGGGGTTTGGAGACGGCCTTCTATCTAAGATTCCGTTTGGGTGGCCGAGTGTCCATCACCCTCGTCTCCGATAAAGATTATTTTTTATTCAAACCGAATACAATCTACATCCCCTTCGGGATGGACCCCGAGCGGCTCAAGATCCCCCTCCAACGGCCCGCCCGCCGGATCGAAGTCGACTTCGTCCAGGCCGCCGCCCGCGAAATTGACCCTGCCCAGGGGCGCGTCCATGCCGACGGTCAGGTCCTTTCCTACGACTACCTCGTCGTGGCGACCGGCGCCGGTATGCGGGTCGAAGAGGTCCCAGGCCTGGCTGAGCACGCTTACACGATTTGGACCCCGGAGGAAATGCTTCGGCTTCGGACGGCCTTCCAAGACCTTCTAAAGAAGGCTCGGGCCGGGCAACGACGGGAGGTCCTCTTCTTGGTCCCGCCGAACAACAAGTGCTCGGGACCCCTCTATGAGATCGTCTTCATGCTCGACACGTGGCTCCGGCGCCACGGCGTTCGCGACGCC
>JANXAA010000453.1 GCA_025061865.1 Acidobacteriota bacterium
GACGGCACGACCTGGCCCGGTCGGAGCAGGGCTTTGAAGAAGACGTGTTCAGCGCCCCGGCCCTGATGGGCCGGCAGGACATACGGCATCCCGGTCAGGTCTTCGACGACGGCCCGCAGGGCCTCAAAGCTCTGCGACCCAGCGTACGCCTCGTCACCCATGACGAGAGCCGCCCACTGAGCATCGCTCATGGACCCCGTCCCGCTATCGGTCAGGAGATCGATGAAGACGTCTCGGGACCGCAGGTAGAAGACGTTCCAGTGGGCTTCCTCCATACGGACCCAGCGGTCGGCCGCCGGAAGCCGCCGGATCGGCTCGACCATCTTGATACGGAAGGGTGGGACACGAATCGGTTTCCATTCCGACATAAGAGCCTCCCGTCCCTCGCCCCGGGATGGGGTTCTTCGGTGTCCGTCGCTTCTCGTCAGGACCCTTCGGTCCGTGAGGATGACATCAGACCGACCGGGCCCACTGCTCCGGGAAGCACGATTTTTCAGGCGTCATCACGTTATCAAGTCGTCACTTTTAAAAATCGTCCCCCTCCAAGGGGCCCAAAGGTCGAATTCATCAGAACCCTTATGGACTCAACGGCCCCGTTCAAAGACCCCTCCCCTGCCGGGGTTCACCTTACTCCATTACTGAAAGGGAGACAAGGGATTTAGAAGCCGCAAACGGTCTGATCGAATCCTACTCAGGCTACGGCTGTTTTATCAGGTTGACCCCCTGGGGATGAAGAAATACACTGTCCCGATCCCAAGACCTCCGGAGACCTGGTTATGACGAGGCCTGACCATTTTTTATCTTACGGTCCTGCCCTTTTGCGAGGGATCGGCGGGGTCATTCTGCTTCTGGTGGCTATCGCTTGCGGGCAGGTCGACTTCACAGCCCCGGTGGGGTCGGTCCTCCAGATATTCGTAAAGCCCGAGTGGGTCCCCGCTTACGGCGGGACGGCGACCGTAACAGTCCTAGGCTTCCGCTCCACGGGGGCGCCCCTCCCCGATGGGACGCTCATCACTTTTACGACGACCTTGGGCCGCATCGACCCCCCCTCAGCGAAAACAAAAGACGGTCGCGTAGACGTCCTGTTCATCAGCGACGACCGGAGTGGCGTCGCCAAGATCCGAGCTTTTTCAGGTCCTGAGGCCGCGGCCGAGGCGGAGATCACTGTCGGGACGGCCATCGTCGCCAACCTCGAACTTCGGGCCATCCCCGGCTTTGTCCCTGCCGGCGGCGGGACCGTCCGGCTGATTGCCCGGACGACGGCCCAAGATGGCAATCCTGTTCCGAACATCCCCGTCGTCTTCCAGGTCAGCGCCGGGACGCTGACCTCCGGAGGTCAGCCTGTCCTGACCAACGCCAACGGTGAGGCCGAGGACAGTCTCTTCACCCGGCAGAGGACAGAGGTGAAGGCCTCCATCGGGACCAAGACAGCGACCCTGACCCTCGGGTATGCCTGTGAGCAACGGCCGACGCCTCGGCTGAACTTTTCGCCCCAGACGCCCGTCGTCGGCCAGCCCGTATTTTTCAATGCCGGTGGTTCCTTCGACCCGACGAGCCCGATCGTCCGCTACATCTGGGACTTCGGCGACGGCGGCGGCGCCGAGGGCTTCGCAACGACGCACACGTATTCCCAAATCGGTGTGTTTACGGTGACCCTTATAGTCATCAACGATCGGGGCTGCGACAACAGCGTCAGTAGCGCCTTGAATGTATCCAGTGGCCCCAACCAG
>JANXAA010000454.1 GCA_025061865.1 Acidobacteriota bacterium
GACGACCTCCAGGTCAAGACTCAGATGTTCGCCCTGGGGGCCCAGGACTATATCACCAAGCCGATTGACCCGGCTGAGCTGGTCGCCCGTGTGAAGGTCCACTTGAAAATTCGGAAGCTTCAGGAGCACTTGATCCGTCAAAATCAACTCCTGGAGCGGCTTTCGACCATCGACGGTCTGACGGGTCCTTACAATCGGCGGCACCTCTTGCGTCTGTACGAGCAGGCCGCCGCCAATGCGATCCGCTACCGATACGACCTCAGCGTGTGCATGGTCGACATCGACCATTTCAAGGCCGTTAACGACGTGCATGGCCACCTGGCGGGCGACCAGGTCCTCCAAGAGTTAGCCTGTCTGCTCCAGCAATCGATCCGGAAAGGGGACGTCGTGGGCCGCTACGGCGGAGAAGAATTTCTGGTCGTCTTGCCTCATACGTCCCTGACCGGGGCCTTGGCCTGGGCCGAGCGGTTTTGCCGGATCGTCGAGGTACTCGAGCTACGCGTCGCCTCGGACGCCGCCGTGCGGGTCACCGTCAGCGTGGGCGTCGCCTCGTTTCCGGAAGCGCCGCTTACGGAGCCGTGGGACCTCTTGCGCTTGGCCGACACGGCCCTCTATGAGGCCAAACGAGCAGGTCGCAACCGGGTCTGCGCCTATCGACCGGGATAGGTATTGCTTGTCGGGGTTAGGCGTCGGGGGTCAGGGAAGGGTCGGATCCCTGCCCCCTGATTCTTAAATTTACCCCAATTTACCATTCAACCCAGGAGGGGTCCATGCTGGAAAACTGGATAGCGGAACTGCAAGCCCGTATCGGTGGGGAAGTCACGCGGTCGACGGACCTCCTGACGGAGGTCTCGGAGGACTTCGGTCACATCGTGACGAAGACGCCCCGGTTCGTCGTCCGGCCCCGTTCGACGGAGGACATCGCCGAGACGGTCCGGTTCGCCGTCGAGAAGGGCCTTTCGGTCTCGACCCGGGCGACGGGCCACTCGGAGAGTGGCCAGTCCCTGAGTGACGGCGGCATCTTACTGGACATGCGGACTCTTAACGCAGACCTTCGCGTCGATCCGGAGGCAGGCTGGTTCGAGGCCTCAGCCGGCGTCCTCTGGCGGGACGTCCTGACGGCCCTCCAGCCCCACTACCTGATCCCACCTGTCCTGACCAATAACATGAACACGACGGTCGGAGGGACTTGCTCGACGGCCGGCCTCGGGGTGGCATCCTTCCGGTATGGGACGCAGGCTGACCAATGCTTAGCTGTCGAGGTCGTGACAGGGACCGGGGACGTCCTGTGGTGTACGCCGGAGGAAAACGCCGAACTGTTCTATCACGCCCTCTGCGGCGTGGGTCAGTTGGGTATCATCACCCGTCTGCGGCATCGTCTGCGGCCCTGCCGACCGATGGTGCGGACGTACTACTTGCTGTACGACGACCTGGGGCGTCTCATGGACGACCTGGTCGACCTGATGCGTGCTGATCGGGCTGACTATATCGATGCCTGGGCCTCGCCGGCGCCCCAGGGGTTTCGGACTGTACAGGGGCGCCGCCATCCCTTTGCTGTTTGGCTTTATCCCCTTCACGTCACGGTCGAATTCGACCCCGAGCGGCCCCCGGATGATGGGGTTTACCTGGCGGGTCTTCACTTTTATCGGCACGTCCACACAGAAGACCAGAGTGTCTACGACTTTGCCCTGCGGGTCGAGCCCTTATTTGCCCTATGG
>JANXAA010000455.1 GCA_025061865.1 Acidobacteriota bacterium
GCGGCGGTCCTGAAGGCGCCCTGTGGGGCGGCCTCGAAGGGGTCGAGACCCCAGACTCGGCCGAAGCGGCCGTGACCCGTGGGTGCGAGGAGGTGGGGGATGAATTGGGGACGGACGGGCGTGCTGGTCGTCCTCCTCGGATGGGCGGCCGGGTCGGGGCTGGAGCCCGAGGCGGCCCGGCTGGGCCGATGAGCCCCCTCGGGAGCTACGGGCTCAGTCGTATCGTGGAGGGTTTTGACATGAGACGGACCAGGGGGTACGATGAAAGTCCGGGATATGTTGCCCGCGTGGCATGGGGTATGGGGTTGGACCTCACATCTTTTGCCCGGCGTTACTGGATCCGCCTGTCAGATGGGACTTGCCTCTCGAATGTCGCCGACGAGCGGGAGGTCCGTCCTTACATACAGAACGCCCGGCGCGGTGTGACGACTTTCCAGAAGGGAAGCCTCCACGGCCTCGTATACAAGGATGAAGACGTCCAAGCTTACGTGGAATCTGAACGCTCGGCTGCTGAACTGGAGAGCTTCCTAAGTGGGCTCCTGTCAGGTTTGGCGGCCCGACGGTCCGAGCTATCGCCCGCCGTCGAGGACGAAGCCGGTGTCCTCGTCGAGGACGAACTCCGGCAGACTTATGCGGTCGTCCCCATTGATACCCAGGACACGTTGGTCGTCGCCGACGACGGGATGCGGCAGGTCGTGCGTTATATCGAGCGGTCTGTCGTGGCGAATCCGACGGCGCCCGTCCTAATCGTCGGGGAGACGGGCACCGGCAAAGAGGTCCTGGCCAAGCTGATCGCCCGTCGGGCTGGCCGGCGTCTCATTCCGGTCCTGATTTCGGGCCTCCCTCCGGAGGTCGTGCCAGTCCACCTCTTTGGCGCTCGGGCCGGTTCGTTCACCGGGGCCGTCGACCGGCCGGGCGTAATGGCCGCTGCCGGGGATGGTATCGTATTCCTGGACGAGATCGGGGATTTGCCAGTCGAATATCAGAGCGTCCTCCTGCGAGCCGTCGACCGGGGGGAAGTCCAGCGCTTGGGAGAGGACGAGCCCGTCCGGGTGCGCTGTCGGTTCATCGCCGCCACGTCGGCCGAGCGTCTGAGCAGGGTTCGGCCGGACCTTCTGTATCGGCTCATGCATTTTTATATCGAGTGCCCACCCTTGCGGGAGCGGCCCGCCGACGTGGTCGCCATCACACATTATGTCCTGACCCGTCGGCTGGGCCGCACGGCTGACACCAGTTTCTACGAGTTCCTCCTGGGATGCCGGTTCCCGGGCAACGTCCGCCAGCTCATTCACTTTCTGCACGCTGTCGCTGAGACTGTCCCGACCGAGGCGACTGTCACGGTCTCGAGCTTACGGCACCCCTTCCTCCGGAAGCAGGTGGAGTCGCTGGGATGCGGTTAGGACTTCAGGTCAAGCTATCGCCCCGCGTGCAGGCCAGCGTGGCAGTCCGACCTGCCGTGATGCCCCAGGCGGTCCGTCTGACCTTGCGGGCTTTCACAAGCCGGCTCATCGGGCCGGTCACTCACTTCTTCGAGTATGTCGCCCTCCACAGTCCCCTCGGCGTCCGCATTCGACCCCCAGCTGGTTGGCCCTGCTTCATCGAGGGCGATGTCCCGGACGTCCAGCCGGAGAGTCTCGTGCAGACCTGCCGTCAGCGCCTGGCTGAACTCCCGCCGAGCGACGAGACGCTGTTTGCTTTAGAACTCCTCGCCTTCCTG